>NZ_CAXUBY010000003.1:34155-166766 GCF_964249515.1 Eubacterium sp. 3_1_31 | reverse complement strand
TGTAAAATAGGGATATATCGGTGTTATAAGAACTTATGAAAAGATAATTAGAAATTTATTTTATGTTTAACATAAAAAGAAAAAACGGATGAATTACCGTATTAAAATGCCCCTCCCTTTTTCCCTATATGGGAAAAATACCGTATTAAAATTCCCTATCCTTTTTTTCAGGGAAGATTATTACATGATATCTTATAGATGCAGAAAGGTGGAGATGTGTCCTTGAAAGATGCGAAAACAAATTATTATGTACGCCAGGTATTATCAATTCTGATGGATGGGGATATCGTCTCAACAGGCAAAATCGCGTCAGAAATCGGATTAAGTGAAAAATCGACACGAAATAAACTCAGTGCGATAGAAGATTACCTGCGTGATAATGATCTAGGCGAAATCTGTAAAAAACCAAGGGTAGGTATTTGGTTAGAGGCTGATGAAAAACAACGCTCACGCATTGTCAGAATGTTGGAAAGCAGCGATGAAATCAGTGTCAGTTATGATGCTATGGAAAGAATGATGCTGACTTTAAAACGTCTGTTTCGCATGTTGCCTAATGAAACCATGACAACACAGCAGTTGGCAAATGAATTATATGTTAGCACGCCAACCGTATTGAAGGTCATCAAAGAATGTGAAGAATGGTTGGGCAGATATCATATTGTTATTGTAAATGAACGTAATCGTGGTTTGCGGATGCAGTATGAGGAAAACAATTATCGAGTGGCTTTAAAAAATCTCATTATGGGAAAAGGAGATCTAGAAGAAATTAGAAAGAATATGTTCTATTTCTTTGGAAATCTGGATGTCAATCTGATAAAAAAATGCATTATCGAAACAGAAAATGAATGGAATTATCGTTTCACGGATGATTCTTTTCATGAAATTCTGATTTATTGCTGCCTTGCCTATCAGCGAAAAGATTTTAATTCACATCTGCGTTATGACAATGAAGAATTAGAATTAATCCAGCGTTACAACGAATATCCATTTACCGTGGCAATCTTCAAAAAACTACATGAGAAAATGCATATTCTGGTATCGAATGAAGAAGTGGTATTTCTCTCTATTCAAATCATGTGTTCGAAGTTTATTGGACGCAGTGAGTTGAGTGAAACACTTGGACAAGTAAAACAGTACGATGATAAACTGATTGGTTTTGTGAATCGTATGCTGGATGTTATCGGAAATATTCTGGACGTTGATTTGCTGAGTGATGAAAAATTAAAGGAATCTTTGATATTTCATTTGCGACCAACGATTTTCAGGATTCGTTATGGAACACCGCAAAGCAATTCTTTAGTGCCATTTATTAAGAAAGAGTATAAAAATGTTTTCCGAGCAACCTGGGCTATCAGCATTTTATTTGAAGAGACATATGGTTTACAGATTACCGAAGATGAATTGGGATATATCGTGCTGTACATTCAATCTGCCATTGAACGAAAGACTAGACAATATCGGGTATGTCTGTTAACGGATTCCAGCCGCGGACATGCACAATTGTTAGTAGAACGTCTGCGTAAGTTGGTTCCTGAAATTAATGAAATTCGTGTGGAAGGTATTCATGATTTTAAATTGGAAGAGCAGGCGGAGATGGATATGATCATCACACCGCACACCTTGCCGTTTCATGATAAACGAATCGTCGAAATTTCTAATATTCTAAGCGATGGTGGTATCCTGAAGCTGCGTTCCCATATGGAGGAATTGAATCTTAAGACAGATGATGTGCCAAATCCTTTCTCACCTATTTGTTTTCCACTATTTTCTCCAGACTTGATTTTTATGAATTTGGATGTGAAAGATAAAACGGAATTGTTAATTTATTTGTCTCAACAGATGGAAAACAAAGGCTTTGTAACTGGAAAATTCTGCGAGAGTGTCTTGGAAAGAGAGAAAGCAACGACGACTTCCATAGGAAATGGCGTCAGTTTGCCACATGGGGCACAGAGTGAAGTCAATAACTCGAAAGTCGTTATAGCAACCTTGAAAAATCCTATTCTGTGGAATGATGATTTAGTAGATGTAGTGTTTCTATTAGGATTCAAGATGGATACACCAGATGAAGTAAAACGCATCCAGGTGTTCTATAAACAATACATCTCATTAGTAGAAACAGATGAAAAAGTACAGAAACTTAAGCAGATGAAATCGAATGTAGAATTGTATAAATATTTAATTCAATAGGGAGGATATTACAATGAAACTGAATGATGTATTAGATGAAAGAATTATCGATATGCATGTGCAGGCAGAGAATAAGGATGAAGCTTTGACTGTACTGGCACAGAGGTTAAAGGATGCAAATTATATCGATGATGTAGCATCTTTTAAGAAGGATATTTATTTAAGGGAAAGTGAAGGTATGACAGGAATTGGCAATTATGTGGCTATTCCTCATGGTAAAAGTGATTCTGTGACCAATGTTGGTATTGCTATTGGTAAGTTGGATCATGAAATAGAATGGGAGACGCTGGATGGGAATGGCGTTAAGCTGATTTTCCTCTTTGCTGTTTCCAATGATCATGAATATGCGCGGAATCATATGTTATTGTTAGCAGAAATCGCACGTAAGCTTGGTAACGATGAAGCGATTGAAACCTTGTTGAAGGCGGAAACAGTAGAAGAAATCAAAGCGGTTTTTAAGGATTAATTTAAGGGGTAATTAGGATTGCTACAAATCATTTTATGATTGTGTTACATGTAGAAAGTAAAAAATCCGCGCGTTGATAGGATTCTTGCTTTTAAAGAGTGAAATAAAGGGTGAATAAAAAATAGGAAGATTTTGATCATGTTGATAAAATAAGATCAAATCTTCTTTTTTTATTGTGTTTTGAATGTTACATGTTTGAAACCGGTATACGTTTCATTATTGTTAAAAGAGGGCTGGAGAATCGAGAATGAAAGTTTTTCGATAGTTTCCTTTCGAATATATTAAGTAACTTGTATTTTGATACTGCTGTACGCACTATGTGTTATAGTTTATCAAAAGGTGAAAGAAGTCTTACGCTTAGGGTGAAAGAAGTTTTCTCATAAGATGAAGGAAGCTTCACAATAAATAAAATTCGAAAAATGAATGAAACCTTTTGAAAGGAAAGGAAGTTGTTTCAAAATGATGAAATGACTTATTTAAAGGTTAATAAAAGGAAACGAAATAACTTTTTAAAAAGACAAATAGACCCTATTAAAAAGATGAAATCCTTTATAGAAAGGCAAGCGGTAATATGTATAAAAAACAAGATAATATATGTATATCAACTAAGATGCTAGCATGTTTGCGGAAGTTATATCCGATAGGAACAAGAGTGGAATTAGTGAAAATGGATGATGTACAAGCTCCTCCTGTAGGTACAAAAGGTACGGTTTATGGAGTTGATGATATTGGCAGTTTGCTAGTACATTGGGATAATGGAAGTACGTTGCATGTTTTATATGGGATTGATGTTTGTAAGATTTTAAAATAATCAGTGAATAAGCTCGTGGATAAGATGGATTAATTGAAATGGTAAACTATTATTAAGAATGAAGCAAAATTCAATGGTTTTATCATTTTTATTTTATATGAAGATACAGTTAATAGAATAGATATCATAGGGTGCCCTTCTTATAGGCAAATTCAAATAATTATGTCGTTTGTACTTTCAATTGGGAAAATTTATCTTATCCAAATGAAAAAATCGTTTATAATAAGCGAGTAAATTTCAAAATGGGGATGAAATTTCCACCAAGATGAGGTAAAATTGATATTGTGAGCGACACTATAAAGGAATTTGAACTGGAGGAATATATATGTATAACGAGAATGATGAATTGTATGAAGTAAATGATTATGATGAAGATATTCGCTGTCGTGAAGCCTTGATAGAAGAGGCAAAGAATTTGCCAGAGACAGCAGATTGGAAAGAAATCTTAAATTTAAAGAAAAGATGGAAAAGAATTTCTTATTGGGATTCTGCATATGAAGAAAAATTGTCAGAAGAATTTGATAGTTATATTGATGTGTTTTATGCAAAACGTAAAGAGGGATATCAAAGTAATGAAGTATTGAAACATGAACTGATTCAGCGCGCTGAAACATTAGCCGAAACAGATAATTGGAATCAGGGAAGTGAAGAAATGAATGAACTGATGAATCAATGGAAAGCAACAGGTTCTGCCGGCAGAGATACCGATGATCAATTGTGGGATGCATTTAATGCAGCACGTCAAAAGTTTTTTGATCGTAAACATCAGCATTGGGAAGAATTACAATCAAAATTTGGCAATGCCCGCCAAGTAAAAGAAGACTTGATTAAAAAAGCTGCTGCTCTTGTAGATTCTAAGGATTGGCAGAAAACAAGTGAAGAGTTCCGCCATTTGATGGAAGAGTGGAAAGCTGTTGGAAGTGCTGGTAAAGAGTATGAAGATCAGTTATGGGCAGCATTTAATGAAAGCAGACAAACATTCTATGAACGTCGAAATGTATATTATAATGAATTACACGCTGAGCAAGATCAAAAGTATGAACAGAAGAAGGAATTAATTGCTAAAGCTAAAGTAATTGTTGATAGGAATGAATATACGAGAGAAAATACAAAAGAGATGAAAGATCTCAATGTGGAATGGAAAACAATTGGTTCCTGTGGTAAAGATAAAGAAGATCAGGTTTGGAAAGAATTCCGTGAAATTATGGATGCCTATTTTAATGGTTTGAAGCAATGGAACGAGCAAAAGCATCAGCAATGGCGTCAACGTATGATGGATGCGCGTTCTCGCAAACAAGAGCTTGTACAAAACCAAAAACGCCAAATCAAGCGTATGCAAGATGAAATGGTTGGTCTATTGGGACAAAGAGCTATTGATGAAATGGAAGAGCGTATAGAAGAAAAGAAAGAGTTCATCCAACAGTTAGAAGAAGAATTAGCAGATATTGAGAAAAGATTGAATGAGCAATAATGTACCTAAGCTAAGCGCAATGCTGTTTAAATACTAGTTGTGGCATCTAAACACAATGCTGTTCAGATGATAGTTATGGCATTTAAATGCAATGCTGATTAGATGATGTTATGAAATCTAAAAGCAATGCGGATAAGATGATGTTATGAAATCTAAAGCGTTGCGGATAAGATGATGTTATGTAATCTAAAGCGATGCGGATAAGATGATAGTTGATGATTATAATCAGCAATAAAAAATTGCCGGTATTGCTGGAAATGAAATCCTTATAGCATGGTATGAAGGGGAGTAACTATGCAATAATATAATGAAGTTATTTGGCATATCCTTTCGTTATGAATTTAGTAAGTAATCCTTGCTATTCATGGCGAAAGGTTTTTTTATACGTCGAGATAAGTGCTTACTAGAAATATTATATCGGAGTCAGTAAAATAGATAATAATAGATGCGGAAATTGTAATATTTTAAAAATAGGAAGTAATGATTTTTTTTAATAACATAAAGTTATTGTATGTAGTGAAATTCTTCCATTTTAGTTTCGAATGAGGTATAGTGTAAATGACATAAAAACAAGAAAGAGGTTTGAAAATGGGACGATTACAATGGGATTTAATCACTAGTGAAGAACGTATTCCAAGTAGAAAGACAAAAGAGGCACATCGATATCGCAGCGAAATAGAAAGCGATTATCATCGTATAATCCGCAGTGCTTCTTATTGTCGACTACAAGATAAAACACAAGTTTTTCCTTTAGATCATAGTGACTTTGTAAGAACAAGACTGACACATTCTATGGAAGTCAGCTCTCTAGCAAAATTAATGGGAAAACAAGTGTGTAATGTGATATTAGAAAAACAATTAGAAGATGAAGGACATCAGCCAGATACTATCAAAGTTATGGAAACTTTAAATTGTGCAGGATTGCTACATGATATCGGGAATCCACCATTTGGTCATTTCGGCGAATTCAGCATACGCGATTGGTTCAAAAAAAACTTGGACATAAAAGAATTCAAAGGTAGAAAGTTGCGCAACATATTAGATCCGCAACAAATTGCAGATTTGGAAAACTTTGAAGGAAATGCCCAGGCATTGCGTATTATTACGAAATTGCACAGGTTAATAGGAAAAAATGGAATGCATCTTACATCTGCTGTTATGGATACAATTATAAAATATCCATGCGATTCTTTGACGATGATGAAGGAAAAACAGAAACCTAAACATGAACGCAATTTACTAAAAAAGAAAATTGGGTATTTTCAAAGTGAGCAAGAGCAATTTGCTATAATAAAGAATAATACCGGTACACGAAATACACGTAATCCACTGTGCTTTTTATTAGAGGCGGCAGATGATCTTGCATACACTTTTGCTGATCTGGAGGATGGTTATAACAAAGGATTATATACATATCAAGATTTACTGGATGTTGTCATTAAAGCTGGCGATGAGAAAGGAAAAGCGCTATTAGAAAAAGAGTTGGAAAACGGAATCCAGGAGCAAATTGGATCTAAAACATCAGTGGATCCTTATAAATATGCAGTCTTTTCTTGGCTTACAAAAAAACAACTTTATAGTGTTTCAAGAGTTAGTGATGCTTTTATCCTTCACTATGATGAAATTATGAATGGCGAATTTTTTGATGAATTAATCACAGAAAGCTCTGAAGGTAAACTAATTAATGCGTTGAAAGAATTTGCCTATCGACGCATATATTGTCATTCTTCAATTCTAAAATTAGAATTGATGGGAAATGAAATTCTCAGCTTTCTGTTAGATCGCTTTGTCGATGCTTTATTGCCATATGATACAGATATAGAAATTACGGAGATACAAAAAAAGTATATTGATCTTTTATCACAAAATTATTTAGAGCAATATCATGAAACAGCAAAAACTGTAAAAAGTGAAGAAGATAAAGTGTATGCCCGCTTACTACTTGCTACGGATTTCATTG
Source organism: Eubacterium sp. 3_1_31 (assembly GCF_964249515.1). NCBI lineage: Bacteria > Bacillati > Bacillota > Clostridia > Eubacteriales > Eubacteriaceae > Eubacterium > Eubacterium sp. 3_1_31. The sequence goes on along the minus strand of NZ_CAXUBY010000003.1, from coordinate 159,871 downwards.
CAGGTATGACAGATAGTTATGCGAAACGATTATATCAAGAGTTAAGAGGAATTTGATAAAGTTTATTATATGTTAAAGACATCGGGTGGTTATAGCTGCCTGATTCTTTTTATATGAAAGGGAGCATTGAAAATTTTATGAAAATCGAGATATAAAGCAAAGAGAGAGTTTAAATTACTTTTGCTTGCATTTAAATATATTTAATCAAATCACTTTAAAATATAAAGTCACTATGTTATACTGAGTTCATAAATGATAAGGAGGCAATATTCATGAAAAAATATGATGCAATCATGATTGGATTTGGAAAAGGAGCAAAAACTTTGGCAGCAGAGTTCGCAAAGCAAGGTAAAAAAGTCGCGATGATAGAAAAATCGTCAAAGATGTATGGTGGCACATGCATTAACGAAGGATGCATACCATCAAAATCTTTGATTGTACAAGCTGGTAAAAGAACCTTTTCTGATGCTATTAACAAAAAAGAAGAAATAACGTCAATTTTGAGAAAAAAGAACTTTGAGAAGCTGAATCAAAATCCTAACATTGATGTAATTACCGCTAAAGCAAGCTTTGTAAACACCCACGTAATTTCATATGAAAATGAAAAGGGTACGAAAGAAATATATGGTGATTATCTTTTTGTTAACACAGGAAGTGTTCCTATCATCCCTAATATTCAAGGTATCGAGCATACAAAACATATATACGTAAGTGCTGATATAATGAAAGAGAAAGAACAGCCTAAAACGTTAGCAATTATTGGTGGCGGATATATTGGCTTAGAATTTTCAAGCATGTTTGCTCGTTATGGAACTCAAGTGACCGTTTTTGAATATGGTGATCGTCTTGTCAAGCGAGAGGATGAGGATATCGCTTTACATATACAACAAATATTAGAAAGACAAGGTGTACAATTTGAGTTTAAAAGCAATGTCCTTTCGGTGGAAAATGTAAATGATTCTGATGTGATAGTTACTTATAAAAACAAAGATGGTAATATACAGCAATTAACAGTAAATGCTGTGTTATTGGCAACTGGAAGAAAAGCTAATACAGATGGATTACATCTTGAACAAGCCGGTGTAGAAACAGATGCTCGTGGAGCTATTAAGGTAAATCGATATCTACAAACGTCTCAGCCACACATCTACGCAATGGGTGATGTTAAAGGCGGACTACAATTCACATATATTTCATTAGATGATTATCGTATTGTAAAAGATCATATATTTGGTGATAAAAAACGTACAACTGATAATAGAGGAGCGATACCCTATTCTGTCTTTATTGAACCAACTTTTTCACGCGTAGGGATGAGTGAAGAGGAGGCAAAAAATGAGGGGTATGAAATCAAAGTGGCGAAACTGGCAGTTTCTGCTATACCACGAGCACATGTAAATGAATGCAAAGAAGGCGTGTTAAAAGCAATTGCTGATGCCAAAACGGATAAAATACTAGGGTGTGTATTGTTGTGTACTGCTTCAGAAGAAATGATCAATTTCGTTCAGCTTGCAATAAATCTTGGATTAAAGACTTCAGACATAGCAAACCACATTTTCACTCATCCTACAATGAGTGAGGCGTTAAATGATCTGTTTGGTAACTTCTGATATGATTAAATTTATAAACAAAATGTTAAATTTATAAACAAAATAAAGATAAAATGGTGTTTACTGTAAGTCATGGGTATTGCTGAAAGTTTCTTAATAGAATAAAAGTTCTTTGCTGATATTGGTAAACTGAAAATTATAGAACCTAAAAATATGTAGTTATAATATAAAATGCCTTAAAATATTGTATTGCAATAGTTATAATACAAAAATAACAATATAAATATAAAAAAGACTTAATTTTAAAAATATTAGATTGGCTATGTTAAAAAAGAAATGTTATTTTAAATTTAAAAGATAGAAAAAGAAAGATGGGGAAATAACTGCCTATGATGAATTTACAGGATACAATGCAACATATAAGCATACTTATGGTATTTATGGAAGGAGTGCTATCCTTCCTTTCGCCATGTGTGCTCCCATTATTGCCGGTGTACATGGGATATTTAATTGGAAGTGATGTTAACAACAAACAAATAAGAAAAAAACGTTTCGTAATATTTTTTACACTGAGTTTTATATTTGGTATATTTACCGCCATTTTATTGATGAATATATCAATCACATTGATCAGTTCATTTTTCAGAGATCATATGTCCGTATTCATAAAAGTAGGAGGCATACTTATTATTGTATTAGGATTATTTCAATTGGGATTTTTCAAATCTAATTTTTTGGGGAAAACAAGAAGACTCCCGTTTACTTTAAAGAAAGAAATGAACTTACTACTTGCGTTTTTGATGGGGTTTACTTTTAGTTTTGCATGGACACCGTGTATAGGACCAGCTCTTTCCAGTATTCTACTTTTGGCGAATAGCTCACAAAATCTTTGGATGAGTAATTTTCTAATGGTCATATATGCTCTTGGATTAACAATACCTTTCCTACTTATTGGTATCTTTACAGATAGTATATTAAATTGGCTGTCCAATCATAAGAGTATTATGAACTATACAGTAAAATTAGGAGCAATCATATTAATATTTTTTGGTGTATCAATGGTAAGCGGTAAAATGAACTTTATCAGTAATTACATGACACAAAGCAGTAATAATGCTATGATTAAAGATAAGAATGAAGATAAAAAAGAAGATGGTGGAGAGAATAAAGATGAGAAAAATAGTGAACAGGAGAAAGCATTATTGCAGCAGTTAGGCAGTTATGAATTAAAAGATCAACATGATAAGATTATCAAACTTGAGGATTACAAAGGTAAAGTTGTCTTTCTGAATTTTTGGGCGACATGGTGCCCGCCTTGCCGTGGTGAGCTGCCAAATATTCAAAAACTTTATGAGAAATATAGAAGTGATAAGCATGTGGCAATTCTGACAATTGTTTATCCAGGTGGGCAAGAAAAGGGTAAATCTGATTTAAAAGAATTCATTTCGGATAATGCTCTGACAGTACCTGTTTTATTTGATGATGGATTTATTTATTCAACATTTGGTATTGGTAGTATGCCGACTACTTTTATGCTAGACAAAGAAGGGAAACCTTATGGATATATCGAAGGTGCTTTGACAATGGAAATGATGGAGAATATGATTTTAAAAACGTTAAATGCTAATTAGTATAAGAAAGTTATAGGGAAAAGGTGATGACATGAAAAAACAATATGATTTAAAATGTAATATAGCACAAACACTGAACTTAATTGGAGATAAATGGACTTTATTGATTTTACATGCAGTAAAAGAAGGGTGTCATACATTCAAAGATATACAAAAACATTTAGTCGGTATCCCTACAAATCTTTTATCGGAGAGACTAAAAGGGTTATGTGAAGATGATTTACTTACATGTGAATTATATTCAACACATCCTCCTAGATATCAATATTTGTTAACAGAGAAATCTAGTGATTTAGATGATATTTATAATGCTATATTATTATGGGGAGATAAGCATCTGAATAAAAGTTATAAATGTTTAAAACATAAAAGCTGTGGCTCTAACATACATATTGCTTATGTATGTGATGAATGTGATGAGATTTTGAGTAAAGAGGATATCATCATCAATGATTTAGATGATGTTATTGACGAAATTTAATATATGGTAAGGATCATCATTATTTAACAGTAAGTGAAAAGTTTATCTGTATATAGAATAGTAAGCCAAGGTTGACGATATGAATGGAAAATACTTTGGCTTTTTTGATAGAATCATGATGATTCTCTATTTTATAATTAGTTTTTAGAAAGTGGCGGAAATAATAATTGAAATATGTTATCATATTACAAGAGGTGTATAAGATGGAATTAATCTTAATCATAGCTAGTGAAGAATATTCAGATAATATTACATCATTACTTGTTAAGCATGGTTATTCTGCTACTGAAATTGGTTGCAATGGAGAGTTTTTACAATATGGTGATATTGTTTTATTACTTGGCGTGGAAAAAGGTGAAGCTGACAATGTTATCGCGATATTAGAAAATGAAGGAGGCAGGCATCCGGGAATGTCTGAGCCGTTTAGAGGTCAAGTAAAAATATATGTTATAGCTTCAACTTATTTTAAAAAAATCAATCCTTAGGCAATATAAAAAGGCTTTAAAATGGGAAGATTATGCATTATAAAAGTGTGTTGAAAAAAATATAAAAAAGTTTTAAAAAATTGTTGACAGAAAAATAAACAGATGGTATTATATTAAGGCGCTGATGGAAAGGACTCAGGAAATCAGTGATTGCATAAATTATGTGGAGGCTTAGCTCAGTTGGGAGAGCGTCTGCCTTACAAGCAGAGGGTCAGGGGTTCAAGTCCCTTAGCCTCCACCATAAATGTGCCGACTTAGCTCAATTGGTAGAGCAACTGACTTGTAATCAGTAGGTTGTGGGTTCAATTCCTATAGTCGGCACCATTCTTAATAAATAGAGCTGGGGGGGTAGCGAAGAGGCTAAACGCGGCTGACTGTAACTCAGTTCCTTATGGTTCGGCGGTTCGAATCCGTCCCCCCCCACCATCTCTTATTGGGGTATAGCCAAGCGGTAAGGCACCAGACTTTGACTCTGGCATTCCACTGGTTCGAGTCCAGTTACCCCAGCCATTTTAAAAAATCAACATTATAAATGACCCGTTAGCTCAGTTGGTAGAGCATCTGACTTTTAATCAGAGGGTCGGGCGTTCGAATCGCCCACGGGTCACCATTTAAATGTTGCGGGTGTAGTTCAATGGTAGAACTTCAGCCTTCCAAGCTGACTACGTGAGTTCGATTCTCATCACCCGCTCCATATAGTTCAATAAAGCAATCATACACTGATTGCTTTTTTTGATGTGATGAGAATCACTATTCATGTTAGCTTGAGAATGACAATGGAGTTCATAGTAAAGAAAGGAAGGCTGAATGTCACTAAATAGTCTAAAGTGTTGGTGACCTTGGCGATATCGAAAAAGTCAGATGCTTCTTGATAGTGCCTCGGCTGGGGTAATAATAACGTGTTTCGCTTGGCTATTGCGCTCTTAAGAACGCTAAGATGGCCAAGTCCTAGGACTTGGGCTCTATTTAATAAGAATATGGTGGAGAAACGTGTACATAGACCCTCTGCGGCACGAATTCATAATATAAATATAAAAGGGTGGAAATGTAAGAAATAGTATTATAAATTCAATGTTTTATTGAAATTAAAAAAAATTCACCAAAAATTACGATTTTCTATTTTAGAATCGTATATATAAGTGAAGGGAAATCTAGGTGAAATCAAATGTACATAACGATCAAACTATCATTAGATTTAAATGAACACTTAAAGCACTGCTTAACTTGGTATGAAACTATATATCATAAAGAGATAAAACGCATAGCCGATATTTTTATAAAAGAAAATCATAGTTACGAATATCTATATAAAAATATTAGTAATCATATCTCTTTTCATAGCAAACACTTAGTACTCGATTTTGCTAAAAAAGAATACGAATATCGTTGTGGATGTAAAAATAGCCGAAAGATCCGCTGCTCTAGCTGTTGGAGCAACTCCTCCTATCGCCTAAACGGTGATCTCCTGCAGCTAGAGTTAGGTCTTCTTGAACATAAAAGATTCATTGATCTTCCTATGTATCATAATGAACAACCTTTAATGCAGTTAGCTAGGGGTAAAATGATGAATTTAGAATTAATGCATATTCAAGAAAACTGGTATGCCTTTATAAATGTAGATATTCCCATCATTTTTTCAACAAGTCGTAAAACAATAGGTATTGATATAGGAATGAAAGTACCCGCAGTTGCTGCTCTTGATAATCAGCATTATCGTTTTTTTGGAAATGGTAGGCAACGCCAATTTTATCTACGTAAATATAAACGTCATATACAAGAAATGCAACGAAGAAAGCAGTTTAAGAAATTGCGCCAATTCCGGCATAAACTACATAATGTCTTGGCTGATCAAGATCATAAGATTTCAAAAGACATAATTTCTTATGCTTTGGAAAATGATGTAGGAATGATATATCTAGAAAAATTAACCTCTATCCATGATCGCTTTAATGTCAGGCAAGTCTCTAATGCCTATTTATGGTCTTATCAAAGACTTCAACAATTTATTACATATAAAGCTCAACTCGCCGGTATTGAAGTTAGATATGTAAATCCATATAATACATCAAAAAAATGTCCTAAATGCGGGCGAATAAATAAACCAAAAGATCGAACCTATCAATGTAAGTGCGGATATCATGGACATCGTGATGTTGTTGCAGCTATTAACATCCTCCATGCACTTTGATTCTTCTGAATCGGCCTGTAGTATCTCATAGATACCGCTACAGGACGGGTGAAGGCACATCCATATCCAAAGGCATAGCCAATGGAAAAAAAGCCATGTGGTTCGAACCCTATATGGTACGTGCTGAGCATGGCTTTTTCTCGGCACGTACACATTTGAGAATAGACATAAAGAATGAACTCCATAATAATCGTGAGGTGAAAAGTATGGAAGATAAATTATTAGAAGAATTAAATCAACTATTGAAAGGAACACATATGGGTGCATCCATATTTGAAGATTTGCGTGAAAAAATCAAAAGTGAAACATTGCATAAAGAATTTGATGAAATTTTACTCATGCTACACATTCATGAAAAATCTTTAACAGGATTAATATTAGCCCATGGAGGCGAACCTATTGACTCAGCAGGAATTATGGGTACAATCACAGATGTCATATCACATATTAAAAATTTAACGGTTGATAGTGATAAAGAAGTATTGAAAGTGGCTGTTCATAATATGGAAATGGGAGCAAAAGCATTGCATGATTTTGACGCACGAAATTTCATTTTGGATGATGAAACAGAAAAGACGATTGCCATTATGAAAGATGATTATGCTTCTATATATCATAAATTAGATAGATACCGTATTGAATTTGAAGAGTAATACTTGGCTTTCTTGCTTGTTTCATTGTATAATTCTTCTAAGAAAGGAAATTATGTAAATAACATTTATAAGTCATTTACAATATAAAAGAAGGATAGATATGAAAGTACAAGAAAGATTTTTAAAATATGTCACTTTTGACACTCAATCTGATGAGAACTCACAAACAACACCAAGTTCTTTAAAACAATTAAAGTTGGCAAAATACTTAGTAGATGAGTTGAAAAATATTGGTGTTACAAATGCATATGTAGATGAATTTGGTATTGTATATGGAAGTTTACTTGCCAATTGCGAGGCTAATTGTCCTAAAATAGGATTTATAGCTCATATGGATACTTCACCTGATATGAGTGGTGAAAATGTAAAACCAAGAATAATTGAAAATTATGATGGCTCTGATATCATTTTGAATGAAAAATTAAATATTCATATGGGGCCAAATGATTTTGAAAGCCTAAATCGTAATATTGGTGAGAACCTAATTGTTACTGATGGAACAACCTTACTAGGCGCTGATGATAAAGCCGGTATAGCCGAAATAATGACTATGCTAGAAACAATTATTCAAAAAAACTTACCGCATGGTGATATAAAAATAGCATTTACCCCTGATGAAGAAGTAGGCAGAGGTACAGATCACTTTAATGTGAAAGCATTTGATGCGGATTTCGCCTATACAGTAGATGGCGGCGAAGTTGAGTTTATTGATTATGAGAACTTTAATGCAGCTAGTGCAGTATTGGATATACAAGGATTAAGCATTCATCCAGGTTCCGCTAAAGGCAAGATGATAAATGCTCTTTTAGTTGGAATGGAATTTCATTCCATGTTGCCTGTTGAACAAAACCCAGCATATACAGAAGGTTATGAAGGATTTAATCATTTAACTGATATGCATGGAGAATGTGAACACGCGCATATGTCTTATATTATTCGTAATCATGATGAAACATTATTTGAACAACAAAAAGAAGACTTTAAGCGCATAGCTGATTACTTAAATAAAAAGTATCCTGAAAATACGATTACATTACAGATAACGGATAGTTATGCAAATATGCGTCAAATCATCGAACAAAATATGAATATTATTGAGTTGGTAAAAAAATCTATGGAAGAAATAGGTTTACAGCCTGCTTCCGCAGCTATTCGTGGTGGTACTGATGGAGCACGCCTGACATATGAAGGTCTCCCTTGTCCTAACTTAGGAACCGGTGGTTATAACTATCACGGTAAATATGAATATGTTTCCATAAATGAAATGGAGAAAAGCGTCGCATTGCTTTTGAAAATAGTTGAAAATAGTTTGAAATTATAAAATTAATCATTAGTATTATAAATAGAAAAGACGGTAAGGATATTCTATTAGTACTAACATCTGACTACTAAAAGAAAGGAAATCTATCTTTAATGTGATGATTATAGGATGATTTAATAAATCTCCTAATATCCTATATCACAGTGAGGTATTTAGATTTCCTTTTTAAATTAAACACAGACAATAACTTGCAAAGGTTTATTAAGTTCAATACATTCTTTTTTTCTAACTGCCGCTTTAAGTGGAAGTAAATAAGTATCCTGCTTTGTATCAAACCAAATAGCAGTTTGCCATTGTGTATTACCAATTATTGCTGTTACTTTTAATCGACCCCAACCTTCTTCTAAACATTTAAAAATATTTCTTATATCTATAGATATTTCTTTTGGAAGAGAAACAAAAACATTCCTTCTGTCGCAGAATAATGATATGGCTTTGCTGAAAATTCAAACTTCATTCCTTTGTTCTTCATTTTACACCTCCTGCAAATTCTATTTTGCCGCCAATACTTCAAACTCTAGTGTACCCCGCTCAGTACCATTAACTATAAGCGTAATTGAATGGATTCCAGGGTAATGTTTCCTTGTACTTGTATCCGCAAAGGAATGTGTTTTTGTGTAATACCTCTTTTCCTTTTCCTTGAAAACAAGCTCGGATATTTGGAATATTTTACGGTTCTGCCTACCGTTTGCTTTAACATAATCAATTCCATATTCCAGCCGTGCCTTAGTTTTCTTTTCAGCCTCAAGCTCGAAGGAAAAAGTCAAAATACCCCCTGCAGGAACAGATACAGTTTCTAGTGAAAAAGCATTAACTCTGACACAGCCAGCATCTGATAATCCCAAAATACGAAGCACTTCGCTATTGCCCTTTTTAAGAAGTGTCCTGCACCCGTGTTTGATAATCCAATCTGTATTCATGTCTTTACCATACCAATCCTTAGCAACCTTCACCACTAAATCAGGATGTGTTTTTGATATATCATTCAGGTTATTGGCTACACTTTTACGAACATACAGTGAAGGGTCTGCTTTTAGCAACTCTAAAATACGGAGAATCGGAGATGGATCTTTTTGGAAGTTCGGCAAGCTTTGTCCCCAAGGCAGTCTGGGGCGACAACCTTCGCTGGCAAGCCTACGGACATGCTCATTATTATCTTTAGCCCATGATGCCATCTGCGCCATCATACGTTCTTCATCGTTAATAATAAACGCTCTTACTGCAAATTCAGCTGATGCGTATGGAGTATATCTTGCTAAAGCTGACATAGAGATGTCCCAGTTTTCTTTATCCTGTCCGTAAAGCTCAACAAAAGTTGGGAAAAAGGAAACAAAACCATCTGAGCAGGTATCATAATTCATTATCACTTTATCAATAATGTGAATGGCTGTTTTATAGTCGTCTGGTAAATACTTCCCTAAATTTACACTAATTTGCATGACCCTCTGTTTCAATTCTAAACTATCCCACATTTCGTCCATCGTGGATTTTAAAAACGTATCTACCGGAAACTCATCATAAACCGTTTGAATCTGTGATGCGAGCTTGTATAGTGATTCATAATTAAATCTGTCCTTAAATAATTCCGCCATATTATTCCTCCTTCGAATACAGAGTTCCCATATCTTAAAACCTTTGATAATGCTGATAGATGCAGTGTTTTAGGGGACAATCAAATTTTTAGTTGGTTTTTCTAATATGTAATTACAGTATAAATTACTTTATGTGGATTGTTGTGGCGTGTAATAAGATAAAGATAACCATTATGGTTATTCCAACTCAGTTTCATCTACTATTAAGCCTAATAGTTTTACTAGCTGTAGCGCTTGATCTGTGCTTACGATGGCGCCTTTTAATAAATCTTGTGTTACACCAATACCATCAATTTCGCTTGTCGCAAAATTCATGCCATCAAGACTAGTATTATAAAATTCACTATCTACTAAACTGCAATGTTCAAATAACGTTTTTTTAAATCCACATTGAATGAAGCTAGAACTACCTATATCACATTTTTTATATATCGTCTGTTTATAACGACTTCCACTGAAATTCGCATAATGCAGATTGCATTCAATATATTGTATATTATGTAACACACAATCAATGAATTGTGTTCCCATTGCGCGACATGTTTTGAAAATAGTGCGATGTATGGCACCATCACTAAAAACAACATTGTTAAATTCACAATTTTCAAAAATGACATCAATCATGTCAATGTTAAGAAAATTACAGTCTTCAAAACATACATTTTCAAATACTATGCCATCCAAATGCAGACATGGCAATTCTGGTTCAGTAATTAGACAATTTTTAAAACTTAGTCCTTGTAGATAGGGCTCCTCTTCCACCATTTTGTGGAATTCTGTCTGTTCTTCTAAATATGAGGGTATTCTTGGTTTCTCAATTTTCATTTAAACCTCCAAGTTATTTGTGTATAACGGTTAAATTTATTAAGTAAATTCTAATGGATTCATTATAACACCCATGTTATGAAAGTCTATATACTTTTTGATCATGGTGCAAAATTTTATCATGAAAAGAATAATCTTGTATAGTTTTTACTTTAATCCTTACTCATTGACAACATATAGTGAAAAAGAGTCTTTCACGTTAATTATAAACCTAAAAAATGTAGAAAGGTCCTTTTACATCTATTCCTTATAAAATATGATGAAGTAGCGTTATGATAAAAGTGAATCTTTTTAAAAACTATAGTCATCTTTTTTATGATTATATCTTGACGATTATCAAAGCCAATTTTTTGTTTTTTTTCAAAAATCTGCTCCTTTCAGAAATAAACTAAACTTGCCAATCATTGGTATTTCGTCTTATAATGATATCATGTATTTTATATACATGGATTGATTCTATATTTTGCTTTTATATTATCATTTTAAGAGAGCATGAATCGTATTTTATATCTGATTACTCCATCTAAACCTACATATTCAGTCAAAATACATGATATTCAAAATACATGTTAATTCAAAACGCATATTCGTTTAAAACACATGATATTTAAAACACATATTCATTCAAAGCATATGATATTCAAGATACATATTCATTCAAAGCACTTATGCGTAAAATTGACAAGTTATAGAACACTAACCAAAACCAAATAAAGGAAGGACATTAAAATGGAACAAATGATTATCACACCAATTGCAAAATCCCTTAATATCAGTGAAAAACAAGTGGTAAACACCTTAGATCTACTAGAGCAGGGAAATACGGTCCCTTTCATCGCCCGTTATCGAAAAGAAGTCACAAATGGTCTAGATGAAGAACAAATCCGCGTCATTCAGGAAAATTATGCATATCAGCTAAACCTAAAAAAACGTAAGGAAGACGTGGCACGTCTTATTGAACAACAAGGAAAATTAACAGAAGAAATAAAAAAACAAATTGAAGCATGCGAAAAGCTGTCACAAGTAGAAGACATATATCGACCATATCAACAAAAACGCAAAACCCGTGCAACAGATGCACAGGCAAAAGGTCTTGCTCCACTTGCTGAATGGTTATTAAAACTACTGCCAAACGTAAATGTCGCACAAGAAGCAGCAAATTATATAAAAGAAGATGTACCAACTATTCAAGATGCTTTGCAAGGGGCAAAAGATATTATTGCCGAAAAAGCTAGTGATGATGCTGAAATCCGCAAACGCATCAGAAACAGTATGGAACATTATGGACGCCTAGTGACAAAAGAGAAAAAGAAACATGAAGATACAAAAAAAGTGTATAAAATGTATTACGATTACAATGAACGTATTTCCACCCTAGCGAGTCATCGTATCATGGCAATCGATCGTGCAGAAAAAGAAAAGGTCATCCAAGTCTCCATAGATTTTGATGAAGATTATCAACTGAATTGGGCTATCCAGAGATTCACCAAAAAACGCCAATGTCCAGCGGTTCCTTATATTGAAGAAGCTGTGCAGGATGGATTAAAACGCCTTGCATTTCCAAGCGTAGAACGAGAAATTCGCAATGAACTGAGTGAAAGAGCACACGAACAATCAATCGAAGTATTCTCTATGAATTTAGAAAAACTATTGTTGCAACCACCAATGAAACAAAAAATGGTATTAGGCTTTGACCCAGCTTTTCGTACAGGATGTAAACTTGCGGTAATAGACGAAACCGGAAAGCTATTGAAAATCAGTGTCATCTACCCCCATCAGCCAAATGCCAGGACAAAAGAAGCCGAAAGTATCATGCTGAATTTGCTAAAAACATATCCTATAAAAATCATCGCAATTGGCAATGGTACAGCCAGTCGCGAGAGCGAAGCTTTTGTTGCAAAGTTGATACGTGATTATCACCTTGCGGTGTCTTACACCATCGTCAGTGAGGCAGGAGCATCCGTATACTCTGCCAGTAAGCTCGCCCGTGAAGAATTTCCGGATCTTCAAGTAGAACAGCGTTCAGCTATATCAATCGCTCGAAGAGTTATTGATCCACTTGCAGAATTGATTAAAATAGATCCACAATCTATCGGTGTTGGTCAATATCAACACGACCTGCCAACGAAACGATTAAAAGAACGTTTGGATTTTGTCGTTACAAAAGCAGTGAACCGTGTAGGAGTAAATGTGAATACTGCCAGCAGTGAATTATTGAAAAATATATCTGGTTTAAGTGCAGCCACCGCGAAATCAATTGTGACCTATCGTGAAGACCATGGTGAAATAAGAAACCGCATCGAGTTAAAGCAAATTCCAAAGGTCGGAGCAAAATCATTTGAACAGGCGGCTGGTTTCCTGCGCATTGAAGACGGTGATGAACCTTTAGATCGAACATCTATTCATCCTGAAAGCTATGCTTTGGCGAAAAAAATTCTTGCCCAATTTGCTTTAACACCTTCTATGATGGGAAGCGAGGAAGCAAGAGCTTCTTTGGAAAAAGTGACATCTTCAGCCTTAGCAAAAGAATTAGGCGCTGATGTATATACGATTGAAGATATCTTAGATGCCATACGTTCTCCATTGCGTGATTATCGTGAACGCTATGATGCGCCAATTTTACGAAGTGATGTATTGGAGCTGGAAGATCTGCATATCGGAGATGAATTGGAAGGTGTTGTTCGTAATGTTGTGGACTTCGGTGCTTTTGTAGATATCGGTTTGCATGAAGACGGCTTAGTACATATTTCAAAAATGCGCCGTCAGCGAGTGCAACATCCTAGTGAAGTTGTGGCTGTAGGAGATGTTGTCAAAGTCTGGGTATACAATATTGATCAAGAAAAACAAAAAGTACAACTTAGTCTGTTACCATTGCAAAAATAAAGCTGTGGTTGATGAAGAGGGTACTGGTTAGTCAATGATGATAAAAATAGTATCAGGTAGTAATGGAAGTACTTTATAATGAAGATATGGATGTGTTTTCTAAGCAAATGACGTGCTGGTCTTTTCACCCGCAGGATCATTTCGATTAAAAAACACATCCTTTTCTTAAAGATGCGACGTTAAGAACATCATCTATTCATCTTTATTTAATATGGATAAGTAGAACCACTTTCATAAAGAATGATGTGCGTTATCCTTTACAACCTAACGGAATTAATTTTATTATGATCTTTTTTTATATCTGATCAACATTTTTTTATCATTTGCAATGCAAATCACGATCAGCTAAAAAGTGAAGAAAACCAAGCTTTCTTTGACAGTTTAAATTTAAAATTTCATCATTTCTAAACATGTGACATGTAGTATCCATATAACTAAATATTGACGATATCGCTTTGTAATAAAGGCAAGCGAAAGTTTTACACAAAACGTAATTTCCTTATGAAAAATAAAGATTTTATAGTATAATAAACGTGGTAATTATAAGGAGGACTAAGGAATGTCAGAAATCGACGTATTAAAGGGACATGCGACGAATATCCGAAAGAATATCGTAAAAATGGTGACAGAAGCAAAATCTGGTCATCCGGGTGGAAGTTTATCCTCTGTGGAAATTGCGACGGCTATTTATTTCACACAGATGAATATTGATGAGAACAATCTGACGAGCAATCAGCGTGATCGTTTTGTGTTATCAAAAGGACATGCATCACCGCTGTTGTATGCTGTATTAGCAGAAAAAGGATTTCTTGAAGAAACAGAATTAGCAACCTTCCGTAAGCTGAATTCTCGTTTACAGGGACATCCTAGCATGCGTAAGTTGCCTGGGGTAGATATGTCAACCGGCTCTTTAGGGCAAGGTATTTCAACGGCTGTAGGAATGGCGTTATCGAACAAGTATCATGAACTGCCTTATCGTGTATACACATTGTTAGGCGATGGTGAATGTCAAGAAGGTGAAGTATGGGAAGCAGCTATGGCAGCTGCTCATTACAAGCTGGATAACCTTTTGGCATTTGTAGATAACAATGGATTGCAAATTGATGGCAAGATTAGTGATGTCATGAATCCTTCACCAATTGATGAAAAATTTAAAGCCTTTGGCTGGAATGTCATTACGCTGGAAGATGGTAATGATCTTGCATCTGTAATTGAGGCATGTGAAGAGGCGAAAACCGTTAAGGGCAAACCTACGGTAGTTGTCGCGAAAACGGTGAAAGGAAAAGGTGTTTCCTTCATGGAAAATCAGGCAGGTTGGCATGGTGTTGCCCCTAGTGCGCAACAGTGTCAGGATGCACTCAAAGAATTGGAGGGAAATAAATAATGAAAGTAGCTACACGTGAAGCTTATGGGAAAACTTTAGCGGCATTAGCAAAAGAAAATAAAAATATCATCGTGTTAGATGCTGATTTGTCTGGTTCAACAAAGACAAAAGAAGTCAAAGCAGTAGCACCTGAACAGCATTATAATATGGGAATAGCAGAAGGCAATATGATGGCTGTTGCGGCAGGTCTGGCAGCAAGTGGTAATATCGTCTTCGCATCTAGCTTCGCCATGTTTGCGACTGGTAGAGCTTTTGAACAAATTCGTAATTCTATCGGTTATCCACATCTGAATGTGAAAGTCTGTGCATCACATGCCGGTCTGACGGTTGGTGAAGATGGTGCCAGTCATCAAAGCATTGAAGATATCTCCCTAATGCGAGGCATTCCTGGTATGACTGTCATTTGTCCGGCAGATGCAGTGGAAACGGATAAAGTTATCCGTGCTGTGGCGGAAATTGATGGACCTTGCTACGTTCGTCTGGGCAGAAGTGCAGTGGAAACGGTATATTCAGAAGATATGGCGTTTGAAGTTGGAAAAGGAAATGTCCTACGTCAAGGGAAAAAGGTCGCAATCATAGCTTGTGGCATTATGGTCGAAGCAGCATTACAGGCTTATGATGAGCTAAAGGAAAAAGGCTATGAACCAACTGTAGTGGATATGCATACGATCAAACCAATTGATAAAGATTTATTGGTAGAACTGGCGAAGAGCCATGATTTATTCGTTACTTGTGAAGAGCATAGTGTCATCGGCGGCTTGGGCAGTACAGTTGCTGAAACATTGAGCCAGTATGCTCCAACAAAAATTAAGATGGTTGGCGTTCAGGATACTTTCGGAGAAAGTGGTACACCTGCTGGCTTGTTGGAAAAATATGGCTTAACTAGTAAGGATATTGTTAAAGCAGTTATTGAAGAATAATACATATCGATAAAGAGAAGAGGGAGAGCCTTTCCTTCTTCTTTTTTCATACAAGTAGCTTTTGTGATATTTGATAGAAATCTTTTGTGATTTAAAGAATAAGTAACTAGCCAGTATGGCAAGTAATGTACAATTTCATGCAAGATCATAAGCATTCATTAGCTTTTCCATTCATAAGTTACAGTTAGCTTTTAGGTTCATAAGCATCTGTTAACTTTTATATTCATAAGCATTTTTTCCATTCATAAGCATCTGTAAACTTTCACGTTTATAAGCGTGTATAAAAGAAAAAGAGACAGAAATTAAAGATTGTGGCTTACAATTTTCTTACATTTCTTTTAGATAAGGAATTTATGTGAAGGATTTGTTATAATACAAGCATGGAGGGATACTATGCAAACAAGAATATTGGTACTGGATGATGAAAAAGAAATCGCTGACCTTGTCACCCTGTATCTGAAAAATGAGGGATATCAGGTCCACGAATTTTATGACAGCGAAGATGCATTGCGTTTTATAAAGGATAATCCCGTTGACTTGGCAATGTTGGATATCATGATGCCAAAGATTAACGGCTTTGAGATATGCAAGATCATACGTGAAAAATATACATTCCCGGTTATCATGTTAACGGCTAAAATTGAGGATATGGATAAGATTCAGGGATTGTCATTAGGAGCGGATGATTACATAACCAAACCGTTTAATCCGCTGGAGATGGTAGCACGAGTAAAGGCACAATTGCGTCGTTATAAGAAATATAATACAACAAAGGATAATGTAAATGTGATTGATTTTAAAGGACTTATCATCGATAATGATTCTCATCAATGCACACTTTATGATAAAGTTTTAAATCTGACACCGATTGAATTTTCGATTTTGTGGTATTTATGTAAGAATCGTGGCAGAGTCGTTCCTAGTGAAGAATTGTTTGAAGCTGTGTGGAAAGAAAAATATTTTGATTCCAATAACACGGTGATGGTACATATTCGCCGCTTGCGAGAGAAGATGATGGAACCGCCTCGTAATCCGAAATTTATTAAAACGGTTTGGGGCGTAGGGTATAAAATTGAAGAATAATTGGTATCAGCAGCTGCGGAAACAATTGACTCTGCGGTTTCTGCTGTTGACGCTTATCGTATCTGCAGTTTTATTACTCTTTATTGCCATGATCGGCAGTAAAGCTGGGTTAGAAGCCAGTAAAGGAACTTTAAGCAATGGGGATTTTTATTATTACTATTTACAGCATTCATGGGAGATTAATACCTTGTTATTCACCATTGGGTTTATCGCTTTATTGTTATTTTTTATTGTATCTTTCTTTCACAGCATGGATGCCTTACTACTCTGTCTACAAGGAAAACCTTTGCGTAAGCAGCCTTTATTTTTCAAAATGTTTCCACAATTTCTGGAGGCTCAAAAGAAAGTCGAAAATTTGCTTGCCAAACGCAGTGTGAGTGAAGAAGTGTCTGCACAAAAGAAAGAGCATAAGAATGAATTATTAATGTATCTGGCACATGATCTGAAAACCCCCTTAACATCAATGATTGGTTATATCAATCACATTTTGGATCATCATTTGAATGAAGAACAGGAAGCATCTTCTTTAGCCATTGCACATAGTAAAGCAAACCGTTTAAATGAATTGATTGATGAGTTTTCTGAAGTTTTACGTTATGATGATAAGGTGTCACAACTGAATGTTACACATATTGATTTGACTATGATGTTAAAGCAGCAATTGGTAGGTTTTTATCCTTTATTAGAAGGAAAAGGTCTTAAATTAAAGGAAGAAATCCCACAAGATATGTTGATTGATGGTGATTATGATAAACTACAGCGTGTATTTGATAATCTGATGCGTAATGCTATCAATTACGCAAAACCGGATACGACCATTTATATTACGGTCACAAAACAAGAGCAGGGCATTCAACTATTATATCGCAATAAAGCTGAGGATATGAAGGAAGAAGCCGTTGCACATTTGTTTGATAAATTTTATCGTGCACAGAGTGCCCGCAGTTCCAGCAGTGGTGGTGCCGGCTTAGGTTTAGCAATTGCGCGAGAAATTATGCAGCTGCATCATGGGGATATTCATGCAGAATTAGATGGCGATGAGATTTCCTTTTATCTGCATCTACCTTATACGTTAGGGGCATCGATATGAAAGAGCGATATTTGAAAAACTTAGAACGCCGCTTGGTGCTGAAATATACCTTTATTGTATTGGCATTGAGCCTAGGTGGAGCTACGATCTTGTATATTTTTGATAATGTATTAAATGGCATTGTCATTGATTTTTTAAAAGTACTTTTGATAGATGGTGACCCATTTTCAACCTTTAAGAAGATTTTTGCTATTGTTTTACCTGCCATTATTGCCATTACTGGTTTTATGCTTGTTTATTTTCTATGCCGAGAGCTGTCAAACTATCTTCGCGTGTTAATGGAAGGTATGGATGATGTTTTGGAAAAGCAACGCGAAAAGTTAAATTTTCCTAAAGAGTTGCAGCCTACCCAAAAACTAATCTTATCCATTGCGGAGGATTATCAGCGCAATGAGAAAGCAGCTTTAGAGGATGAAGAAAAGAAGAAGGATTTGATTTATTTATTAGCACAGGATATAAAATTGCCTTTATCAAATATTTTAATGTATTTAGAACTGTTAGAAAAGGAACAAAGAATATCGCCACAATTACGTAAGGAGTTTATGGCAAGTGTTCTTTATAAATCCATGGATCTGGAAGAGATGATCAATGAGTTCTTTGATATCACTCGATTCAATCTGCGTTATGCGAAATGGACACCGGAGCATATGTATTTGGATCGCATGGTGGAGCAGGTGTTGGATGAATATTATCAAATGTTGGAAGAAAAGAGTATGAAAGTGGATGTGCAGTATGAACATCAGCTGCCCTTATATGCGGATAATGACAAGATTGCCAGAGTTCTGCGTGATTTATTACGGAATATGATTGCATTAGGGGATGCCAATAGTACCATTGTTATACAGCTTATGGAGCATAGTGCGCATTATACGATTGTGATGAAAGGCAGTGTTCCTCATTTGTCCGCATATCAGATTGCTCATATTTTCCATAACTATTATCGCTTAGAGGATTTGCATGGAAGTGGTAAGCAGCATGTATTGGGTTTAGGTATTGCAAAACAGATTGTTGATATGCATAAAGGCATCCTTAGGGCAAGTTCTTTGCAGGATACCTTGCAGTTTTATATTGATTTGCCCAAAGAAACTTTGGAGAAAGAAGTAGCGCATGCATAAGCTGAAAGGATGCTGGTGGCTTATGCATGAAGTGAATAGTACAGAAAGGAAAGAAAGCGTATGCGTTGTGAAGTAAATGAGCAATTTCCGATAGCCATTGAAGAGGAAGGAACGGTTATGGACTATGTCGATCACGAATTTGTCTTTGTGATCAAGGATGAAACATGGACGGATTTCGAGTTGAAGGCATTAAAGAAACAGCCTTTGGAAATAGCGTTTGTATATAAATATGATATCGCCATCTTCTTATTAACATTGGAGGATGCGATTGATACGAGTGATTTCGTATTTAATGTGCATGATAACGATTATGATGAAACATTGTTTACACATTTTGCTACAGGCAGTGGTTATACCTGCACGTTATATTTACTTGATGGTAAGAATATAGTGAAAGGTAGAAAAATCGTGCAACTATCAAATGCGATGTCCCTTAAGATTGCGGACTGTTTAAAGCAGCAGAAGGATGTCCCTTATCGCGAAGAAGAATTTATTTGTAATCTAGAAGGGTTGCAGGCGGCTTGGGAACCTTTTGAGTTACAGCCAATGGCAATTGCAAATGAGACGTTTAAATAGGTATATTCTTTTAAAATGTATGCGGTGTAAATACACATGTATACATTTTTTAGATTTATAGTTGTGCTTTTTTTCACTATACAGTATAATTTAAGATAAGATTTAAGAGGAGGCAAAAAGATGAGAGCGGTAGTAAGTGTAATTGGTAAAGATATGGTAGGCATTCTGGCGAAAGTCAGTGTAGAATGCGAAAAGGCGAATATGAATGTGCTGGAAGTTTCACAGACATTGCTGCAAGATATGTTTGCGATGATCATGCTGATTGATATTACAAAAGGTAATACATCCTTGAGTGATTTTGCACAGCATATGGAAGAGGTAGGAAAAAAAGAAGGTTTAATTATCCACGTCATGCATGAGGATATTTTTAATTCCATGCATAAAATTTAGAAGGAGAATTGTCTATGATAAATGTACATGATATTCTGGAAACCATAAAGATGATCGATGAAGAATACTTAGATGTTCGTACGATTACCATGGGTATATCTTTATTAGATTGCTGCGACAGTGATATCGATCGTTCTTGTGAGAAGATATACAATAAGATTACGCGGTTGGCAAAAGACCTGGTCAAAACAGGAGAAGATATTTCTCGTGAATATGGTATCCCTATTATTAATAAGCGAATTTCGGTTACACCGATTGCCATGTTGGTAGCTGCTAGTGGCGGTGATCCTGTAAAATATGCATTGACATTGGAAAAGTGTGCGCAAGCAGTAGGGGTTAACTTTATTGGTGGTTATTCCGCATTAGTGCAGAAAGGATGTGCAGCCGGCGATCGCGAATTAATGGAATCCATCCCGCGGGCATTAGCACAGACGGAGCATGTGTGTGCATCTGTTAATGTTGGCAGCACAAAGGCAGGCATTAATATGAATGCAGTAGAGCTTATGGGTCGTATGGTGAAGGAAGCGGCTGAACTGACAAAAGATAACAATTGTATTGGAGCAGCAAAGCTTGTTGTATTCTGTAATGCGCCTGAGGATAATCCTTTTATGGCCGGTGCTTTCCATGGTGTTGGAGAACCGGATTGTGTCATAAATGTAGGTGTATCTGGTCCGGGTGTGGTAAGGGCTGCGTTAGCGAAAGCTCCTAAGGATGCGCCGATGAATGAGATTGCGGATATCATCAAAAAGACAGCCTTTAAGATCACACGTATGGGTCAATTGGTTGGCTCCTTGGCAAGTGAGCGCTTAGGTGTACCATTTGGTATCGTGGATCTTTCTTTAGCACCGACACCGGCTGTCGGTGATAGCGTAGCATATATCTTAGAGGAAATGGGCTTACAGACTTGTGGGGCATATGGTACGACAGCTTGTCTGGCAATGCTGAATGATGCGGTAAAAAAAGGCGGTGTCATGGCAAGTAGCACGGTTGGCGGTCTCAGTGGAGCATTTATCCCGGTCAGTGAGGATGCCGGTATGATTGCAGCGACACGTGCCGGTGTTTTATGCCTGGAAAAATTAGAAGCTATGACAGCGGTATGTTCCGTAGGTTTAGATATGATTGTAATTCCTGGTGAAACAACTGCTGAGGTAATTAGTGGTATCATTGCGGATGAAGCTGCAATTGGAATGGTGAATTCTAAGACAACAGCAGTTCGTGTGATTCCGGCAGTTGGTAAACAAGCAGGTGATGAACTGGAATTTGGCGGTTTGTTAGGAAGTGGCCCTATCATGAAAATTAATCAGAGTGATAATTCTGTCATGATTCATCGAATGGGAAGAATACCAGCTCCTTTACAGAGCTTGAAGAATTAAATGATACAAAAGTCTAAAAACTATAGGAAGATAGCTTTTAGACTTTTTCTGTTCAGTATGATTGTATGAAAGATACAAGAAGTTATCTGTATTCCATATAGAATCATCCTAGGGAAGTGTTGCGTGTAATTACAAGGCGACTTGCAAAAATCGTAATTCTATAAGGATGGTTAACGCTATTAGATATTCCTTTACATTACGATATAACACGAAAGGGGAAACGGATATGAATGAAAGTATAATAGAAATAAAACATCGCTTATCAAAAATAGAAGGTTTAAAAGACTATCAAAGAGAATTGGAACAGCGCTATGAAGAAATCAGCCAGAAACTGGAAGTGGCAATGCATATCGCAGAAAAAGAACAACAGGATGTTGAAAAACTCCAGCATGCCTCTTTAGCCAGCTTAGCAGCCTGGTTTGCGAAAGATAAGGAAGAGCGCTTAGTCAAAGAAGAACAGGAAGCTGTTAAAGCAGCTATCCTAGTCAGTCGACTACAGCAAGACCTAGAAATCACCAATGCCGAATTAGTAAAGTGCGAAGAAGAAATTGCTCAAGAAGATGCTTTACGCGGCGCTTTGGAAGAAATGCAAAAACAGGAAGCTTTGCAAGGGGAACATGGCAAAGAGGCAGCAGAGCTATACAGCCAATTGGAACAGGAACAATTATTGGATAAAGAACTGCAAGAGGCTATTGCGGCAAGCTATGTTGTTACGGATAAGTTACGTTTCGCTGTATCTGAAATGAGCAGTGCATCTGATTGGGGCATGATGGATATTGCCGGAGGCGGTATGATGACATCCATGATCAAGCATTCGCATGTAAAAGAAGCATCGAAAAAAATTGCCCAACTGCAACAAGATTTGTTACGTTTACAAAAGGAAGTTAAGGATGTGCATAGCATTGATATCGCGCCAATGGAAATAGAGAGCTGGCTAAGTACAGCAGATATCTTCTTTGATAATTTCATCTTTGATTTTATGGCGTATTCGAGAATTAATAAAAGCCATGAACAACTGAAAGCAGGACTTGAAAATATCATTGCTTTACAAGATCAGCTATTGGATGAAAAGTGTCAGTGTTTAGAACGACAAAATGCATTACATACAAAAATACAAAGGCTTTTTGATGAAATGGAACAGGATGAGTAGACCTGTTCTTCTTTTTTTACTATTTTTACATGCTTTCCAATCAAATCATGCTATATTTTCCAAATTTTGTGATAAAATAAAAAAGCGCGATATAAAGGAGCGATGAAGATGTTGGAATTAAAGCATGTATCCTTTGAAGTAGAAGGAAAACATATACTAAATGATATTACGATGACAATTGCGGATAATCAATTTACAGTCATCACCGGACCAAATGGCGGAGGGAAGTCTACCCTTGCCAAGATCATCATGGGAATCGAGAAGCCAACAAGTGGACAGATCTTATTTGATGGCGAAGATATCACCGAACTAAGTGTTGATGAGCGAGCAAAACGTAAAATCGGTTATGCTTTTCAACAGCCCCCACGTTTTAAAGGCATGAGTGTGCGGCATTTGTTATCACTTGCTCATGGCAAGGATCTGGATGAAGATGTCTGCTGCAGCTATTTAAGTGATGTCGGCTTGTGTTCGAAGGATTACTTAGACCGTGATGTGGATGCTTCCTTATCCGGAGGAGAAGTGAAACGTATTGAAATTGCGACAATCTTAGCCAGAGATTTAAAACTGTCCATCTTTGATGAGCCGGAGGCAGGTATCGACTTATGGAGTTTTGCGAAGCTGGTGGAAACTTTCCAGCATTTACAGGCACAATCTAAACAGTCCATCATCCTGATTTCGCATCAGGAAAGGATCATGCAGCTGGCGGATGAAATCATTATCATTGAGAATGGTCGCATGAAAACAAGAGGAACACGCGAGGCTATTTTGCCATCTTTGATGAATGAATTTGAGCCTTGCGGATTGAAAAAGTAGGTGAGCATATGGAAAACATGGAAAAAGACTTGTTACAGACAATTGCCGATATACGTGGCTTTATGCCGGGAAGTGCATTTAGTCTGCGAAAGAATGGTGAAGGCATTGAACGCCATTCTACTGAGCATGTCAGAATTAATGCCAAATTGGATAAACCGGGCATTGATATCATTGTCGATGCCAACACGGTAGGGGAAAGTCTACATATTCCGGTTATCTTAACCGACAGCGGTATTAAGGATGTTGTATACAATGATTTTTACATAGGTGAAAATGCAGATGTGGAGATTATTGCCGGCTGTGGTATTCATAACGATGGCTGTGATACATCTCAGCATGATGGCATTCATACCTTTCATATCGCAAAAAACGCAAAGGTGCGCTATGTTGAAAAGCATTATGGAGAAGGTAATGGCCGTGGTGGTCGTATCTTAAATCCGGTAACGATCATTCACATGGAAGATGGTGCTTATGCGCAGATGGATATGAGCCAGATCAAAGGTGTAGATTCTACGATGCGTAAAACCGAAGCGAACTTAGGTCCGCATGCCAAGTTGGTCATCAATGAAAAACTAATGACACATGGCAAGCAGACTGCGCATAGTGATGTAACCGTGAATTTGAATGGGGAAGACAGCGTTGTGCAAATCGTATCCCGTTCGGTGGGGAAGGATGACTCGATTCAGGTATTCCACCCTATTGCCATTGGAAACAATAAATCCCGTGCGCACATTCAATGTGATTCCATCATTATGGATCATGCAAAGATCAGCTCAATTCCGGAAATCGCAGCAAATCATGTGGATGCGGAAATTGTGCATGAGGCAGCTATTGGAAAGATCAATTCCGATCAGTTGGTGAAATTGCAGACATTTGGCTTAAGTGTAGAGGAAGCAGAAAAAGTTATCGTAGATGGATTCTTGAAATAGGATTCATCTTTTTTCATTGATGATATCGGTGGCACATGTATTTTTACCTAAGAAGCATCAGTATTAACAAAGGGCAAGCTTCATACCTACACGAAGGGTTACCTGCATATCTACACAAAGGGCTAGTTTCATACCTACACGAAGGGTTACCTGCATATCTACACAAAGGATACCTGCATCTTTAAAAGCGACTTGCTCAATGTAGGTGGTATCTAGTATAATAAAAGTCTTATAAAGGAGGAATAGGATGAAGAAATTCATTTGTTTATGTTTGGTATACTTGATATGTCTATTGCCAGTCCAGGCAAATACAAAACAAAAGGTTACCTTCAGTAAATGTACGGATGGCGATACAGCACATTTCATAGTCAAAGGGAAAGATACAACGATACGTTTTCTGGCTATAAATGCACCGGAATATACAAAGGAAAAAGAACCTTATGGAAAAGAAGCTAGTGCCTATGTGTGTGATGCCTTAACCAATGCCAAAACAATAGAATTAGAGTATGATGATGGCAGTGATGAAACAGATAAATATGGCAGAACCTTAGCCTGGGTGTATGCGGATGGGAAGCTTTTACAAAGAGAATTGGTGAAGCAAGGCTTAGCCGAAGTCAAATATATCTATGGGGATTATGCTTATACCGATGAATTAAAGAGTTTAGAAAAAGCAGCCAAAAAACAAAAGCTGAACATGTGGAGTGATGGCACATATGAAGAAGAAAAGACAGAATTACCATACTATTTAACAGCTGTTGGCGGTATCTTATTAATCTTTATTGGTGTTTTCTTTACGAAGGGGAAACGTCAGAAACAAAAACTGATTCGTCAGGGCATGAAACAATTAAAGAAGAAATAATGCTTCTTCTATAAGCAAGAGCCACCTGCATAAACCAAACTTAGGCAAGGAAAGGCTCTTTTTTCCTATGCTTGTAAGATAAAGCAACAACGCGTATAATGGAAACAGAATGGAGGGGTTTGATGCGTATCGCAATATGTGATGATGAGGCTGTGCAGCTGCAACTTATCGCAAACTATGTGGAAGAATATCAAAACATTTATCATCAACCTTTGACAATCGAATGCTATTCCAATGCGGATGCCCTTTTGTTTGCTTATCAGGAAGACTATGCCATCCCTATTCTATTATTAGATATCCAAATGAAAGGATTAAATGGCATGGAGCTGGCAAAACTCGTCAGAAAGTATTCCAAGGATACAATCATCATTTTTATTACCGGTGTCAGTGATTATGTTTATGATGGATTTAATGTACAGGCTTTAAATTATCTGATGAAGCCTATAAAAAAAGAACAGCTGTTCGCTTGTTTAGATAAGGCAATAGAGAAACTAAATACACAGCAGCCAACCATCGCTCTATGTTGTGATAAACAGTGGCTGCGCTTTCCTGTAAAAGATATCCTGTATGTAGAAAGTGATGGTCATTATTTGGATGTTTATACGAAAAAACAATGTTATCATGTGAAAAAAACAATGAAGGAAATGGAGGAAGCGTTACCAACATCCCTGTTTTTTCATTTATCACGCAGTTATCTGATTCAACTTGAGGCTATCGAAAAAATCAATACACAAACGCTATGGATGAGCAATGGACAATGCATACCGATTCCCAAAGGGAAATACCGTCTGCTGAGCAAGGCCTTTATTGCCCATCATTTTAAGGAGGCTATGTAAATGGAACTCTTGGCTATAGCATTTGCCTTATGCAGCATTTATCTGTTACAGTTACAACTTTTCCATTTTGATTCTGGAAAAACTAAACATATGGTATTGTGGCTGTTGATTTTATGTAGTTTTGGGATAGGGTATATGCTCCATGTTCAATTTGTTATTTGGTTAAGTGGGTTCTTTCTGCTGTATTGTTTTCTTTTCTTTTATTGTGATGCCACCTTGTATGATAAACTGCGATATGGTCTATTTAGCATACTTGCGTTTTTCATCGATTATCTTGTCATGGTATGGCTGTTGGCAGCGCCTGTTTGGATCATTGCTTTATCAATGGTTGCGATACAGTATGGTATCTTATTGTATTTACAGTTACATGTCACTTGGTTTATGCTGTTATTACATAGTGGAGTTAGCGTGCTGGTTTGTTATCTGGCGTTGCAACAGCCAAGTGCAGGCATTTTCTTGTTGCTATGGATAGGAATGGTGCAGTATTTGCATGGGCAATATGCAGCGAACTTTGAGAAAAATACCAGAGCATTTCAAGAAGATGTAATGGCGCATCATTATGCGGAAGTAAAAAGTGTTTATATGAATATGCGTGGCTGGCGGCATGATTATCATAATCATTTGCAATCTTTAAAAGCGTATTTGCAGTTAGGACAGTATGAAGAGGCAGATGCCTATTTGTTTGAGCTGGAAAAAGATCTCGATAGTGTTGATGCTTTGGTAAAAAGCGGTAATTTGATGGTTGATGCGATTCTCAATTCCAAGTTGACCATCGCAAAACAAAAGCAGATACATGTGCAGTGTAAAGCACATGTCGCAAAACATATTGCGATACGTGATATTGATTTATGTGTTATCATTGGCAATTTGTTAGATAATGCCATTGAAGCATGTGAGATGTTAGAGGAAAAGGAACGTTTTATCAGGATTTATATAGAGATTGTGAAGCAACAGCTGTATATGTCGTTTACGAATGCAGCTATGGAAGATCTGAATTTCAATCAAAAGAGCTATATCAGTGAAAAGCGTGGAAATCATGGGCATGGCATGAAGCGGGTAAAGTTAACGGTTGAACGTTATGATGGTTACTTAAACTTGCAGAATGAACCTGGTGTATTCGTTAGTGAAATCATGTTGCCGATTGTATCCTGTGATGAAGAAGCAGCAATCGAAGCTTGCACATAAAGCATAGCTTCACGATATGCACCTTTTGCAATGTTCTGATAGAAAGGGATAATATTCTCTTTTAAAGGCATATAGAAAACGACGTTTTATGAACGAAAAAAGGGATTTCGTGAATGAAATGTCTTTTTTACTATTGTTTTGTTATACTTTTCCATAGAAACATTTTAGAAGTCATACGATAGCTTAAGAACTGTCAAACAATGGAGAAATAGGAGGATTGTTTTGCGGTTAGGAATCGTTATGAAATCATGATTTCATGTATTGACTGTTGGTATGAGAAAGGTTGATGTTATGACTAGAGAAGAAATACGAAAGAACTATCGCTATAAAGATAATATGCGGATGTTATTAAAAGATATCGGTTGTTGTGGAAGACAATATTATGTGTATATGGTGTTGGAAATTATTTTAAAAACCATTGCACCAATTCTTCTGATGCTGCTTCCTGTTTATTTAGTTGGCTTGTTGGAACATCAGATAGATCTTGTTACGATCTGTGAGAAACTGAGTATATGGATCGTCGGGATTCTAGGTATTTATCTGGCTGATACATGGTTTCATGCGCAAAACATGCGCATCTTTGAAATGTTGAGAATGGCATTGTACATGCATCGTTTTTATAATTGGCGTGTGCATATGGATCTTTTGAGCTTAGAGAATGGTGAGAATAACGAGATGGAAATGGAAATTCGCCAGGCGCTGTTGCAGGGAAGCAGTCATGGTGTTGGAGCTTTGTTAGAAAGCAGTATATCACTTGCCAGCAGTGTGTTAGGTTTGTTGCTATATGCCATTTGCATTGGACAATTGCAGCCATTTCTACTGTTTTTGATTATGATTGCCGGTGGTGCAGCCGCGTTTGCAAAACGGCGAGCTAATATTTATGAATACCAAAAGATGGGACGCTTCTGGGAGAACAATGGTAAGTTTTGGGGTATGAAGAATGATAGCATCAATTTGGAAAAAGCCAAAGATATTCGCATGTATCATTTAGCTCCATGGTTTGCGGATAATTTTGAACGCTTGCGTAAAGAAGCAGTAACGATTTATCAAGATGTCATGCAGAAACGCTTTTTAGCAGATGCTGCCGCTAGAATGGCGACCTTTCTACGGGATGGGGCAGCTTATGGATATTTGCTTTATCTCATGATCAATGGAGATTTGGATGTTGCACAGTTCTTGCTTTACCTAGGTGTTGTCAGTGGTTTTACAGCATGGATGCAAACAATTGTTGAAACGTTGACCATCTTGAATCAGGAGTCTTTGAGTGTATCGTTTCTACAGGCATATCTGGCACAGGAAGATAAAGATCAAAAGGAAGGCAGACAAGAAACGGTGGCTATGGAGAGTAAAGAAGTTCCAGAAGTATCTACTACATCTCAACCACAAGAAAACGCAAAAACGCATCTTGAAGCTACAAATGCGCTTGAAGATAATAGGCTGAAAGAATGTCATGAAATACGTTTTGAGGATGTGAGCTTTGCTTATCCGGGGCAGCCACCCATCTTTGAGCATTTTAATATCACCTTGCATGCCAATGAAAAAATTGCTTTGGTTGGTATGAATGGAGCCGGCAAAACGACACTGGTAAAACTGTTATGTGGTTTGTATCCTTTAACATCCGGACATATTTATGTAAATGATATGGATATTGCACAAATTCCTCATGAATTATATGTTTCGATGTTATCCATCGTTTTCCAAGACTCACAGATTTTTGCCTTTGACATTGCCAGTAATGTTGCCTGTACGACTAGCCAGGACAAACAAACGCTCAAGAGCAAAGATGCTGCTATGAATCGATTATTAAAGAAGATGCAGTGTGGCGATACCTATGCCATCTATGATGAAGAACGTATTTTAAGCTGTTTACAAAAGGCCGGTCTGCAAGATAAGATTGATCAGCTGCCACAGGGAATTCATACACATCTTACTACGTATCTGCAAAAGGATGGTGTTTTGTTAAGTGGCGGTGAAATACAAAAACTGATGTTAGCGAGAGCCTTATATAAAAAAGCACCTATTCTCATACTAGATGAGCCTACCAGTGCTTTAGATCCAATTGCGGAAAGTGAGCTTTATCAGAAATATGCCCAGTTAAGTGAGGGGAAGATTTCGTTATTTATCTCACATCGTCTAAGCAGTACCCGTTTCGCTGATCGTATTTTATTTTTAGAGCATGGTAAGATCATCGAAGAAGGCAGTCATGAGGAATTGCTTAAGAAACAGGGAGCTTATGCGAAGATGTTTCAGATGCAGGCACATTATTATCAAAAGGAGGCTGGAAGGAATGAAGAAATTATACCAAATGCATAAACAAGGCTTTCAGCTTTTACGTTTTATCTATCGTCTTGATCATTCTGCTTTACCAATTTTCTTATTACGCCATACCATGGAAGCTGTATCCCCTTATCTTCAAATCTTGTTTAGTGCCATCATTATTGATGCTTTATTACAACAGCATTGGGAAAAAGCCGGTTATACCATTCTCATCATGTTAATCGTTAATTTACTGTTTGGGCTTTTATTGGATTATGTAAAAAGCAAAAGTCAGGTTCGTTCCATGTCTGTTCATCGTCAGTTCAATGCGATGATTTGTTTAAAGACGATTGATCTAGACTATGCGACATTTGCGGATAAAGAAGGCTTAGAAGCTTTTTCACAAGCGGATGCGGCAATGGCGATTCATGGAGGATTTGGTCTGCTGCTTGAAATTTATACCGAAATGGTACAACATCTGTTATCGGTGAGCATTGCTATCGTATTGCTCTTGGAACTGTGTCAAAAATATGGGCAGAGGATGCCGGGGGTACTTGGCTTTTTTCTGACACCTGTTGGCTCGCTTTGCACACTATGTGTCTTATTTATCAGCTTACTGCTGTTATATGGGAAATCCGCAGAGTATGTCAATAAAAACAATTTGCAGATATTTGAGCATGATATGTCAGTGCATCAGGAAATGCAATATTTTGATAGTTATGCGTTCCATGCAGATAAGGGAAAGGATGTACGTATCTATCGTATGCAGCCAATGTTATTACAGGCATGGAATGCATTATGTGAACGATTGAATCAATCGCTTAGGAAAGAGTGGCAATATACACGCAGATCCACCTTATTTTATGTTTTTATCAATCATATCGTTATGTTATTGTCCTATATATTTGCCACGTTAAAGTTCTTCTCACACGCTATTTCGATTGGGGAATTCACGAAATATTCTAGTGCGATAGCCAAATTAAATGAAGCTTTGCGATCTTTGGTAGAAAATAATGGGCAGTTACGTACGATGATAGGGTATTTAAGCTATTATAGTGAATATATGAAAAAAGAGAATAAGTTGGATACCGGTACACTGCCTGTTGAAAAACGTTTAGACAATGAATTTGAAATAGCCTTTCATAATGTTAGTTTTGCTTATCCGAATACGAATACTTACGTATTAAAAAACGTATCCTTAACATTGAATTTGAAACAAAAGATTGCACTGGTTGGGCCAAATGGTGCCGGAAAGTCAACTTTTATTAAGCTATTATGCCGTTTATATGACGTGAGTGAGGGTTCTATCACTTTGAATGGGATTGATATTCGTAAATATGATTATCAAGAATATCTGAATCTGTTTGCGGCTGTTTTTCAAGACTTTACTCTTTTCGAGTTTCCGGTAGGAGAAAATGTCGCATGTGAACAGCAGTATGATGAAACAAGAGTTTGGCAAGTGCTACAACAGGCGGGAGTAAGAAAGCGTGTAGAACGCATGAAGGATGGTTTAGCAACGCCTATGTTTTATCGAGAAAAGGATGGCGAAGATGTATCTGGTGGGGAAGCACAAAAAATAGCGATTGCTAGAGCATTGTATAAAGATGCACCTTTTGTGATTCTTGATGAACCTACCAGTGCCTTAGATCCGATTAGTGAATATGAAATTTATACGCATTTTCACGACATGGTTAAAAATAAGACAAGTATTTATATATCTCATCGTATGAGCAGCTGTCGTTTCTGTGATGATATTCTAGTATTTGATCATGGACAACTGTTGCAGCGAGGGACGCATGAGGAATTGATGAAGGATACAAAACAGGTGTATGCGAAAATGTGGAAGGCACAAGCCAAATATTATGTGTAATTAATATCCGCATACGAGCAGTTGTTATCATAGTTACAATGTTGTGGTATCTTTCATAATAGCACACATAGAAAAGCACGCATAGAATAGCACACATATAATAAGCACGCATATAAAAAATTCTCACTCATCATAGTGCCTCTTTGAAGTACGTATGGAGTAAGAATTTTTTAATATTTAATTTGCTTTTATTTCTGTTGCTAACGTTTTACCTAGTTCCATTAAAGCATCGAGATCTTCTTGGGTTGGTGTATAATTCTGTGATACCACACCATCCTGTAATAAAGGCAAGCCAGCTCGTACAAGACGTTCATTTACCTGCTTTGTCACTACATCCGCCCAGCCATAGGAACCAAAGCCCAGAGCTTTTTTATTCTTTACCTTGCAGCTAGCTAGTTTTTCTAAGAAAGCAGCGATGCTTGGTGCCATAGCATTATTGTAGTTACCACTACCTACTAAAATAGCCTTAGCATCCAGTAATTCCTTCATAATAATAGCAGGAGAAGTTAGGGAACATTTAAAGATCTTTACACAAATCCCATTTCTTCCAAGTCCTTCTGCCAATGCTTCTGCCATCATCTGGGTATGCTTCCAAACACTTTCATACACAATAACCACTTTATCTTTTGCGGCAAATGTTGCAAATTCCTGGTAAGCATCAAATAATTCCTTTATGTATGTACGCCATATGATGCCATGCGCAGGGGCAATCATATCAATTGGTAATCCCATTTCTTGAATCTGTTTTAATTTATTGGCAACCTGCATACCATATGGCATTACAATATTTGCATAATAGTCTTTTGCCCGATCGATACATTTCGCTAAACCATGTGCATCATCAAAGATATCATAGCTTGCTATATGCTGCCCAAAGGCATCATTAGAAAAGACGATGTTTGCTTTATCCACATAGGTCAGCATGTTATCCGGCCAATGAATCATCGGCATTTCCACAAAGGTGAGCGTATAGTCACCGGTACATAGGGTATCACCGGTTTTTACTTTATGATAATCATATTCCTTGAAATATTGCTTCAACATAATTTTCACACCGGCATTGGAAGTGTATGGCTGCGCATTTGGATATGCCTGCATGAACTTCACAAAACCTCCGGAATGATCTGGTTCAGCATGCTGCACGATTACATTATCGATTGGTTTGTCCCCAATGATGGAATGAATGCGCTCCATCATAATGTCAAAAAATTCTTCCTCCACCGTATCAATCAAGGTGATCTGCTCATCAACGATCAGGTAGGAATTATAGGTTGTCCCCTCACTAATCGGAAATAGATCCCCGTGGAAATGGCGGCAGTTAAAATCATGAACACCTACCCAATACATGTTTTCTTTTAATTGAATGGCTTGTTTCATTTCAATCACTCCTTTTCGTATTGTTAATTTTATCACTTTTACCGTTGATTATTCTATGCTTTTCTTATATAAAATGAAAGTTATATGCTTAAAAATTAAGACATTTTATAAGAAATCAGAAAATTCTGTTAAATTAAAGCATAGAACTCACTAATAATTACTATAGAACTTACTAATAATAAATAAGAATAAAGAATAGGCGGATCTATCATACACAAGCATAACTTTTGTGGAATGCATCTTAAGGAAAGAGGAAAAGGAATAAAAAAACGAAAAAAAAGTCGCGTTTCTTTCTTTATCAAAAGGTTTGGAGTATAATAAAAGAGAATAAAAAAGGATGATTAAAGGAGGATTTTTTCATGATTATTCAAAGTAAACGCGTATGGGTCATGGGGCACTTCTTAGAAGCTCAGCTGGAAGTTGAAGATGGCAAAATCAAAAACGTTCTGGCTTATGGTGCTAAGGAAGTAGATAAAGACTATGGCGACAAACGCATTGTGCCGGGATTTATTGATATCCATACACATGGAGCATATGGCTTTGATACAAATGATGCAGAGCCTGAAGGATTGCGCAATTGGATGAAGAACATTCCTGAGGAAGGTGTTACCAGCATCTGCCCTACAACAATTACGCAGACAGAAGAAGTATTAACCAAAGCAGTACGCAATGTAGCTAATGTAGTGAAGGAAGGCTATGAAGGTGCGGAAATCTTAGGTATTCATTTTGAAGGACCTTATCTGGATATGAAATACAAGGGGGCACAGCCTGAACAGTGTATCGTAAAACCAGATGTAGAACAATTCAAACGTTATCAAACTGCCGCTGATGGATTAATTAAAGTTATCACCATGGCTACGGAACAAGATGACGATTTCAAATTGACGAAATATTGTGCAGAAACAGGTGTTCGTGTCAGCATTGGACATTCTGCTGCAACGATCGAAGAAGCTGGTATGGCAATCGCTAATGGTGCTACCGGTATGACACATATCTTTAACGGTATGACACCATTCCATCACCGTAAACCAGGTTTGGTTGGCGCTGCTATGCGTTTCCGTGATACATTTGGTGAAGTAATCTGTGATGGAAACCATTCTACACCAGATGCCTTAAATGATTTGTTTATGGCAAAAGGAAGAGATTATACGATCATGATTACTGATGCTTTAATGGTAAAGGGCTTGCCAGTAGGTACCAAAGTATTGTTCGGTGGTAATGAGATTGAATTGTATCCGGATGGAAGTGCACATTTGACAGATACCAAAGGCTTAGCTGGTTCTACTTTAAAAGTAAACCAGGGCTTAAAGGTATTGGTTGAAAAGGCAATGATTCCTTGGGATTATGCCATCAATTCTTGTACGATCAACCCAGCAAGATATTTAGGTGTTGATGATCGTAAGGGTAAATTAGTAGCCGGTTATGATGCGGATATCGTTGTATTAAATGATGATTATTCAGTAGAAATGACTTACTTAAAAGGAAAAGAAGCATTCTAAAAAGAAAATAGGCGGTATGGGTGTCCATGCCGCTTTTTCTGTGGTAAGATGTTTGATGATGAAGTAAAGGAGTAAGCTATGAAGAAAATAAAAGCCTTATTTTTTGATGTAGATGGTACCTTGTATACCCATCGTGTACATGATTTTCCCCAATCTACACAATATACCCTACATAAGTTAAAAGAAAATGGTTATAAGGTTGGTTTTGCGACCAGCCGATGCCGTTTTGAAACAAGCAATCTGCCCCGCTTTTTCCGTGAATTTGCCTTTGATGCCTGTATTTATGATGGTGGTGCTTTGGTCATGGAAGGAAATGAAGTATTTGAAGAAAGTCCTATGCAAACGGATGAAATTCAGAAATTATTAGACTATACAAAGAAAGAAAAAATAGCAGTACGCTATTCTACTTTCGCTGATGATTGCATCGCTCATTACGGTGATGCTCGCATCCTTGATGAATTTTTTAAACTATATTTAAATATGCCAATAGAAAAGCCCTATGAAAATGAAAAGGTGTATAATATGCTAGCCTATCCGAGTGAACAACGGCAGGCAGAAGAAATAAAGCAGTTATTACAAGAAAGCTTTATTGTGGAACATTCACGTCATACCTTAGAAATTACTGCCCGTGATATAGATAAAAGTAAAGGAATTGCCCATTTATGTGAGAAATGGAACGTTGCCATGCAGGATATCATATGCTTTGGCGATGGGGCTAATGATGTCAATATGTTAAAGGCAGCCGGTGTTGGTGTTGCCATGGGCAATGCAAATCCTAAAGCATTGACGGCTGCGGATGTGGTGTGTGGCCATATTGATGAGGATGGTTTATATCATTTCTGTAAAGAACATAATCTTATCTAAGCGATATCATATTCGTGATATAATAAACATATAGAAAAAAGGAGATGTACGCATGAAACTGGAAAATGAACGTTATGAAGTAACCTTTGTGGAAAAAGGAGGAGAAATTTACAGCTTTACGGATAAACAAACTGGCTTGCAGTATATGTGGCAAGGTGATAATGATAACTGGGGAGGCAAAAATCCTTCACTGTTTCCAATTATCGGAAACACATATACAAAGGATTATCAGATTGATGGGAAGACGTATGCAATGAAAAATCACGGTCTTATTCGTTATGCAACCTTACATTGTAAAAAAGACGATGGTAAGGAAGTTATCATGGAACTTGACAGCAGCGAAGAAACCTTAGCACAGTATCCATTCCCATTCCATTATGAAATTGCTTATACATTAGAAGACAATAAATTAACGATTACTTATCATATTACAAATACCGGAGAAAATGAAATGCCATTTACCTTTGGCTTACATCCGGGATTTAACTGCCCTTTATGTGAAGGTGAGAAATTTGAGGAATACACTTTATCTTTCACGAACGAAGAGCATATGCAACAGTTGGTATTTGATCCTGATAAAAAACATCCATATGAATTAAAGGATGTTGTGATCAAAGACATGCCATGCAGCTATGAAGAAATCGAAAACTTTGCGACCTTAATTTATAAAGACGCTAGAAGTGCCTATCTGACCTTAAAAGGGCCTAAGGGTCATGGGGCTACTATCAGCATTGCCGGTTATCCATATGTCGCTATTTGGACAGCAAAAAAAGGTGCTCCATTTATTTGCTTAGAGCCATGGTATGGACATGCGGACTTTAGTGAGGTCAAAGAAGATTTCTACCATCGTGAAGGCACGATGCTGTTAAGCCCAGGCAAAACATTTACCACAGCTTATACGATTGAGGTGTTCTAGTGCATTTTCAGATGGAACGCGGGCGTATTTATCTGATGCAAGAGGGCAAACTGTTGGCAGAGCTGACCTATACAGATGAAGGAGATTATTATAATGTTGATCATACCTTTGTTGATGAGTGTCTGCGTGGACAGGGCGTTGCCGCACAACTGATGGCAGCTTATCAAAGTCTATTAGAAAAGGAACAACGCAAAAGTACAGCGACGTGCTCTTATGCTCTTAAATGGGCGGAAAAACATAAGGAATATGCTACGTACTGGATGTAGTAAAAAGGCAAATTTTGCCTTTTTATAATGCAATAGAAATTGCTATCTGAGAAAATCATTCTTTTGTCTTTCTACATTGAAAAGGCTTTAACAAAGCGTTATAATAAGGGTGTGTGTAATATGCAAGGAGGAGAAATTTAATGAAAGTAATTAAAGTTAAGAATTACGATGAAGTGAGTGCAGAAGCATTCAAGGTGA
Source organism: Eubacterium sp. 3_1_31 (assembly GCF_964249515.1). Taxonomy (NCBI): domain Bacteria; kingdom Bacillati; phylum Bacillota; class Clostridia; order Eubacteriales; family Eubacteriaceae; genus Eubacterium; species Eubacterium sp. 3_1_31. The sequence goes on along the minus strand of NZ_CAXUBY010000003.1, from coordinate 123,313 downwards.
TGAAAGAAGTAGTAGCAAATAAACCCGAAGCTGTTTTAGGCTTAGCTACGGGAAGCAGTCCAATCGGTCTGTACGAAAATATGATCAAGGATCATAAAGAAAATGGTACCAGCTATGCAAAATGTCAGTCATTCAATCTGGATGAATATGTAGGTATTGACCGTAACCATTCCCAAAGCTATTGGACATTTATGCATGAAAATCTGTTCCATGGCATTGATCTTCCAGAAGATAAGATTCATGTTCCTTATGGAAATACAAAAGCAGATTGTGAAGGCTATGAAAAAGCAATGGAAAATGTCAGTGTTGATATTCAGGTATTAGGTATCGGTGGAAATGGACATATCGGTTTCAATGAACCAGGTACACCATTTACTGAAGAAACGCACATTGTTGACTTAACAGAAAAAACACGTTCTGATAATGCTCGCTTCTTCGAAAATGATATTAATAAAGTTCCTACACAGGCAATTACCATGGGTATTGCTACTATCATGAAAGCTAAGAAGATTCTGTTGGTTGCCTCTGGCGCAAATAAAGCAGATGCCGTTGCCGCAATGGTAAATGGACCAGTAGATCCAGCATGTCCAGCATCTGTATTACAAAATCATCCGGATGTTGTCGTTATCGTTGATGAAGAGGCTGCAGCTAAATTATAAGATACATGGGGGTTCTTGATGAAGAACCTCTTTTCTTTTTCTATCTGTTAAACATTTACTTTTTTTATGTTTGGTCTATAATGGAGAATGAAAGTGAGTGAGGATATGGCAATAAAATTGATAGCGTTAGATTTAGATGGTACCTTGTTGACAAGTAAAAAAACCATCGATGAGGAAACGAAGAAACGCTTACTAGAAGTGCAAAAAATGGGAATCAGTATTGCGATAGCGACAGGACGTGATAAAGGTGGAATTGACTTTGTAAGTAAACCTTTGCATTTGGAAGAAGGGAAAAATTTCGTTGCTGGTGTGAATGGGCAGATCATTTATGATTTTGCAAAAAAGGAATATTATGTAGATGGCGTTTTTGGGGCAGAAGATGCGAAAAACGTTATGCGTTTGGGAAAGAAATACGATTTTGAAGTTATTAGTTGTTGTGGCTATGATAACTATGATTTCATCAGCAAAAAGTTAAAAGCAAAGAAAAAAATCCGCAGCTTACTGTTTGGTGCACCAATGGATTATGGTTTTAATCAAGGCAAACGACGCTTTTTACCTATTCAGGATTGTGAATATGAAATCACACAGGATATAAATAAATTCGTTTTGATTCAAACTGCCGCATATTTTAAAAAGCATTTGAACAGTATTCGCCGCGAATTAAGTGATTATGACATACTCGAAGTCGGACCGGCATGGATCGAGATTATGCCAAAGGGTGTCAGTAAGGGAAGTGCTTTATTGAAAATCGGTAAAGAAAATCATATCTCGCCAGATGAAATGATGGCCTTTGGCGATGCCGAAAATGATCTGACCATGTTTCAAAGTGTCCGTTATGGAATCGCGATGGGGAACGCGATGGAATCGTTAAAACGTTATGCATATGATGTTACGGATACCAATGATCAGATGGGAATCGCGAAAGCATTGGATAAATATATTTTTTATCCTGCAAGGGCTAAAAAATAGTCTGGTAGATCATAAAATAAGGTCCTATTAGAGGACCTTATTTTATGATATCGGCTGTTTGAGCGTGAATAAGTGCTATCAGTTTTCTTGGTTCCATGGCAATCTGATAACCAATCTTGCCACCGCTAAACATGATCGTGGAAAAAGCTAAACAACTTTCATGCAGGAAGGTTCGATAGCTTTTTTTCATTCCAATAGGAGAACAACCTCCGCGGATATAACCGGTTATTTTATTTATATCCTTTACATGAATCATTTCGACAGCTTTAACATTTGCTGCCTTTGCGCACTTTTTCAAATCTAATTCCTGTGCCACCGGAATCACAAAGACAAGATATTCTTTGGTATTGGCAATGGTCACTAGCGTTTTAAACACCTGATCGGGATTTTGTTGAAGTAACTCAGCAACATGTGTACCACCGATAGCTTCTTTGCCATGGGCATAAGTAAATACTTCATAAGGTATCTGTTCTTTATCTAACAAACGCATGGCGTTGGTCTTCTGCAATTTCATTGATATCCCTCCATTGCCAGTAGTATAACACTTTTTTGCAAATGAGAAAAGTAATGAAATTCATCGTAAAATGTGTATAATGAACATAGATGCATCTTATGCTGGGAGGGTGTTTATGACAATAAAACTAATCGCAATGGACATGGATGGCACTTTATTACGCAGTGATAATACCATTTCGCAAAATACCAAAAATATATTATTAGAAGCACAGAAAAAGGGAATCATCTTAGCTTTGGCAAGCGGGCGCAGTTATGCTAAATTATTACCGTATGCACAACAGCTACAGATGCAGAAATATGGCGGCTATTTGATTGAGGTTAATGGTATGGCGGTGTATGATCTGGCACATGCGAAGCGTCATGTGGATGGTCGGATGCCAAAAGAAAACGCTCAAGAAGTATTTACCTATTTCTCAAAATGGAAAGTAGAAATCATAGGAAATATGGATGAGGGAATGTATGATTATAATCCACCGGCTTTATTGGAAGAAAAGAAAGCGTATCGCAAATTGCATTCTTTGCCAAATGATTTTCCATGGACCGGAGGAGCATTTGAATTTATGATGGATAATCGTCAAGGTTATCCGGATTTACGCTATATTCATACAAAAGAAGAGATTATTGAAGATGTAAATAAAATATCCGTAACTTATTGGCCATATGTCATGAAAGAAGTCGCTAAACGGGCGAAAGAGGATTTAAAGGACCGTTATTGGATCGGTTTAACAAGTGATAAATGGTTAGAAGTGATGATGCCAAACGTGACAAAAGCATATGGATTAAAGAAATTAGAAATGCTTACCGGTATCAAACTGGATGAGATGATGGCGATTGGTGATGGGGAAAATGATATAGAAATGCTGCAGATGGCTGGGCTTGGTATTGCCATGGGAAATGCGATGGAGAATGTAAAGAGAATTGCGGATGATGTGACGGCTACCAATATGCAAGATGGAATCGTGGCCGCAATTCATAAGCATTTGGGCATTTAAATGCATGAAATAAAAAAAACATGCTATACTGTAAACAGTTGGAGGTAATGACTATGAAAATTATAAACAAATCTGAATTCGATTCGGTAATTGCACAAGGTGTTGTCTTAGTTGATTTCTTTGCGACGTGGTGCGGTCCTTGTAAGATGCTGTCTCCGGTATTAGAAGAAGTCGCAAAGGAAGTAGAAGAAAAACTGGATATTGTAAAGGTAGATGTCGATCAGGATGGTGAATTGGCAATGCGTTTTGGCATCATGTCAGTTCCTACTATGATTATTTTTAAAGATGGACAGCCAATGACACAGCTACAGGGCTTTATGCCAAAAGCACAGTTAATGAATGAACTCAAGAAAGTTATCTAAAAGAACATCGTTACTATAAATAGAAACGTATTCTTGTATGATCTGTTGTTTAACATGGATCTTACAGGAATTCTTTTTTTGCCTATGTGTTTCTGCGCTTACAGATTAAGCTAAACGACAAAATTTACATGGTGATGGAAATGGAATGATATTATTTTCATGTTATATGAAAGAAAATGTCATATGTTTGAAAATATTTGTTGACAATTACTTTTCTTCCGTGTACAGTGAAACACAAGATAGAAAGAGGGTTTGGGACATGGGTACGATCATCAATGTAATAGCTGTTGTTATCGGTGGCGGTATCGGATTATTTGTGAAAGGCGGTTTGCCTTCCCGTATGCGCGATTTGTTGATGCAAGCTCTTGGGCTTTGTACAATGTTTATAGGGATTAGCGGTGCTATCAGTGGCATGATGAAGGTAGAAGGGGCAACGCTTATCTCCGGTGGAACTATGCTGTTAATTTTTTCTTTAGGCATTGGGGCATTATTGGGAGAAGCATTACGACTAGAAGATCGTATGGAGGCATTGGCAGAATATCTGAAGAAGCTAACTAAATCCAGTGATAGCCGCTTTGTGGAGGGTTTTGTCAGTAACAGTCTGATTATTTGTGTGGGGGCTATGGCAGTCGTTGGGGCATTACAGGATGGTTTGCTTCATGATCCTACTATGTTGATCACAAAAGCTATTTTGGATGGCGTTATCTCCATGGTATTTGCTTCTGCATTAGGAATCGGTGTAATATTTGCGGCCTTGCCATTACTCATATATCAAGGAGGTATTACCTTACTGGCATCCTTCATGGCGCCTATTTTTTCTGATGCTTTGACTCAAAACTTATCTTATGTTGGATCGGTATTGATCTTTGGTGTCGGTATTAATTTGTTTTTTGGCAAACAGATACGTATCGGCAATCTATTGCCTGCGTTATTGGTGCCGATATTATATGAGCTGATGCAGCTTATTTTCTAAATTATATCTATACAAAGAAAAGAAGTACCTGAGGGATGGTACTTCTTTTCTTAACTCAAACTCAATTTTGAAAGGGAGAAAGTATGAATAACTTTGAGGGGAAATTTAGTCATACTTCTAACAGGAACTCCTTCCTGTCAACTATAGTATAATAAAAGGATGTCAGACAAGTTTCGTTGAATCATGTAAAAATATGTGAGAAATTTTCTGGAAAAAAAGAGATAGGTATTCTTTCTTTTATTAAATCATAAACAAAAAGGCGTTGTACCTTTTTCCTTTAATTTATGGAAAAGAGTAGTGTGATTTGTCATTTGGAAAATTGGTCATATTTATAGGTAAGGTAAATCCTTTTGCACACACCTAGTATAATAAAAAGCCATCATATCCATAAGTTATAAATTTGTGATGAAAGAATTTGGTTAAAACAAAAATCTATAATCTGCTCATCCTAATACTTTATGAAGTTTATAAAAAGCATATGCCTTAAAAAAATAGAACATCCAACAAAAAAGACGTTACTTGGGGAAACGTCTTTTTTGCTTGATAAATTATAGTATATTAAATGGAAAGGGAGAAAGTATGAATTTTTGAGGGAATCATCATACTTACCGCAGGAGGTCATATCCCTTCCTGCTGACTATAGTATACAAAAAAGATGTGAGATAAGTATGTAAGGAGTATGGAAAATTATGTGTAAATCGCATTGTTTTTCTTTGAATTATGGGAAACTGAAAAGAAGGATCGCTTATTAGCAACGGAAAGCCATGTTTTGATCGGCCTTCCATCGTTTGATTTTAGGTCTACTTTTAAGGGTACATCATAGCAACTGCGGTTTTTTCTATTCGTACTATGGAAATAGGAAGGTATGAAGAATCTTATGTGATGTTCTGCTGGCTCTGCAGATAACATTTTTTATCTGTAGCGATGAGGCTTTGGCTAGATAGACATCTCTTGCATAGGATAAAGAAAAGAAACGCGAACTTAGGGGGAAGCTCTCGTTTCTTTTCTTTAAATTATTATGTTTTTGAAAGGGAGAAAGTATGAAATTTTGAGGGGAAAATATGTCATACTTAGCAGGAGGTTAGTTCCTTCCTGCTGACTATAGTATAGTAAAAAGTCATCAGATAAGTATGTTGAATCTGTGGTAAATTATGTGGAATCCAACCATGGTTATGTGATATCATGTTACCATGATGGGGAGGTGTAAAAAATGATAAGTTTTTTGAATTTAGATAAAGAAAAGATACTTACGGCGGCGAAACAGCAATTCCCTCATGCCTATATTGAGCAGGATGATGTTGATTTTTATCTTCCGGATATTGAAAAAGGTGAAATGCAGATCATGTCTGTAACATATCCGGTTTATGTTAGTACGCATTATGCATATGAAGATAAGATGGTAAACGGCAATAAAACGCGTTATAAAATACCTTTATCAATCATCTATACAAAGCAGGATGCCTATGAAATTATTTATGACAGCCGTGATATTTGTTATGTTGCTTATGAACAAGAGAATGCCATACAATTTGTATTATATGAAGATTTTTATGATTTCATAAAGGACCAAATTACGATTTGTGAAAAAAAATGAAGCGTCTGACATAATTCGACAAATCTTTCTATTCGCTATATTGTATACTAACGATGGCAGTGAGAACTGCTACTATGCGTAAATAATCCCCGAAGACTATCCCTATTTACGTATTGATCATTCTATCCCCTATAGTGAAGAAGACCCTGTTTGTCAGGGTCTTCTTTATGTGGTGTGCCAGGTATGGGACATACTAGGTGGTGTGAGAGCTTGGAAACTCAATTGTTTCCTCCTACTCAATTAGATATTGATAAAAGGGAAGGACTTGCATAGATATCAAAAGGTTAATCAACGAAACATCCTAATCCGTCATAAACCAGTTGTAATATTGCGTCAATTCAGATACATCAATATCAAGTTCTTTTAAGAAAGCGTAAAAATCATCATGCAATTTTTTGCCGTGTTCTTCATCCTTTTGATCACAGATGGATGGATTTTTTTGTTGCTTGCCACCTTCAATATCATACATGCATACCTGCTGTTTATGATTAACGATGGACATGGCAGAATCATTGGTTACATCAATGGTATATTGATTTTTTGATAACGTATCCATATACGTAATGCTGGACAATTTACCTTTTTCATTCGTTAACGTTATTTTTGTATTGAGTTTTATAATTACCATACCGATAATTTTATCTTCCGAGCCTTTATAGCCTGTTACTTCATATCCTGCATTTTCTAAACGGAAATCGATTTCTTCCATGGAAGGACTATCGTTGGAAGAACAGCCGGCCATAGCGAAACACAGTAGCCATACAGCCAGTAATTTTCGTAATTTCATCTGATTATCTGGTATATCTGAATAATGACGCATCTAAGCAGTCATTCTTACAATATACGCTTCCTTTCTATCAACCTTTTTAACCGTGGTTGATGACGGTTATTGGTATATATATAATGTAATTGGGGATGAGTATGCGTATCATCTGCGGTTTTAACGCTTTCATGTAAACTTACTCCTCTTTAACTATAGCACATCTTTGTATTTCAGGAAAGAGGTTACATTTTGATACATATGGGAGATATGCGAATAGTTAGGTCTTTTTTGGGTAGTATGTAAAAGAAATGAATTGACGGTGTGAAACAACATGTGATAAACTTAGTGAGTTATCGCGTCAAGTGAAAGCTATCGCGAATGATAGAAAGAAGGTAACAATGACAACATTTAATGAATTACCAATCAGCAGCGAAATTATGAAGGCTGTTGAGGAAATGGGATACGAAAATGCAACCGACATTCAGGCACAATCCATTCCATGCATTCTGGAAGGAAAAGATGTGCTGGGTCGTTCTAATACAGGAACAGGTAAAACAGCCGCATTTGGTATTCCAGCAATCGAAAAAGTTATTCCTGGAAATAAGTTTCCAAATGCACTGATCATCTGTCCAACCAGAGAATTAGTGACGCAAGTCGCAACTGAACTGCGCAAGTTTTCCAAGTATAAGGAAGGTGTAAAAATTGTTCCGATTTATGGTGGTCAGCCCATTGATCGCCAGATTCAGCTGTTAAAACGCGGCTGTGGTATCGTGGTAGGTACACCAGGAAGAATTATGGATCATCTAAATCGCCGTACCTTGAAATTGCAGGATGTCAACATGATCATTCTGGATGAGGCAGATGAAATGCTGAACATGGGATTTAAGGAAGATATTGAAGAGATTCTTTCTATGATGCCGGCGGATAATGAGCATCAGACAATTTTATTCTCAGCTACATGGCCACAAGCGATTTTAAAAATCACCGAACAGTTTCAAAAAGATCCTGTACGTGTAGAAATTAAATCTTCTCAACGTACGATAGATACTGTGGAACAGATTTATTATGAAGCACCACGAGGCAAAAAAGCGAATGCCTTGCGGGTTCTTTTAAATCATTATGATCCTGATCTGTGTATGATCTTCTGTAATACCAAAAAGATGGTAGATGAATTATGCGAAGAATTAAATAAGCATGATATTAAAGCGACTTCCTTGCATGGAGATATGAAACAAGAATTCCGTAGCCGTGTAATGGAACAATTCCGTAATGGGACAAGTCCTATCTTGATTGCGACAGATGTTGCCGCAAGAGGTATTGATGTAGACGATATTGATCTGGTTGTAAACTTTGATATTCCTCAGGATATGGAATATTACATACACCGGGTAGGGCGTACGGGTCGTGCCGGTAAAAAAGGACTTGCTATCACATTAATCAGTGGGGGAAAACAGCGCGGTGCTATCAAAGATGTCATCCGCTATACAAAAACAAATATCACTCGTCATGCCCTGCCAACCAGTGCTCAAATGATGGAAGCGAATCGTAATGCTTTTATTGCCAAAGTTAAAGAAGCTTGCGATGAAGGAATCACGGAAGAAAGTATAGAAATTGCCAATGCTTTGATGGCAGATGGCATTGCCCTTGAAAATATCATCAGTGCTTTGATTTCTATGAACTATAAGAATGAGGTCATTGATATTGAGGAAGAAGAAAATGTAAAACGTTATGCATCAGATTTTGATGCCATCACATTGAAATTCTCCGTAGGTCGCACCCATGGCATTCAACCTGGTAACATCGTGGCGGCAATTATTGAAGAATGTGGCATGAGTCCGAAAGCGATTGGACGTATTGATGTTCGACCAAATTTCTCTTTGGTTGATATTGCAGCAGATAAAGTAGACATTGTGTTGAATAACATGCAGCGTACGACCATTCGTAAACAGGAAGTCATGGTTGAAATTGACAGTGCGCCAAAACGCAAGACGAATCGCCGTGATGGGGCAAAAAATAACACTCGTGATGCATCTAGACGAAACAATCGTCATGCTGGGGATGGTTCCACACGAAGAGGAGCAAAACGTCCTGGAAATCATGATAAGAGTGTTCGCAAAAGTGCAAAAAGGAAAGCAAAGTAAAGAAAGATTGTTAGAGGCATAGTGCCTCTTTTTTTTATATAAGTAGTGTTCCTTCAATTTTCCATTGTTTTTACGGTTATCGTTAGTACATGTAAAGAAATAACATGAAAAGGGCTTGTTTCTGTAAAGATATTGAAAATATTATAAAAAAGGAGAACGTATCGCCTAGGTTCTCCGAAGTCATTTTTCTTATCAAGTTATCTTGTTTCTATAGAATCGTCGTTAGCATTCGGGTGTTGGGATTTTGTAATAATTGTGCGATGTGGATAAGGAAAATCAATCCCCTCAGCATCAAAGCGATGCTTGATGGCAATTCTTAAATCAGATAGTAAAGCAAAGCCTTCCGCATTTGACGTAGAATAAACCGTTGTTCGCAAAGTAATACTGGAATCGTTAAAGCGTATCAGACGGACGATGACGGGTTCTACACCAGCTGTAACTTCATCTTGGCTGCGATGATCCAAAAAATTAGGGTGTGCCATAACTTCTTCCTTGATGATGCGCATAGCTTTATCCATATCACTTTCATAACTAATATCCAATTCTAAAAAGTTTCCTTTGGTATTGTCATTTAAACTAACGTTTTCCAATACCGCTTTATTCATAACACTGTTTGGTATGATCACCTTGGTGTTTTCATATGTTTGAATGACGGTATCCCGTAAGGAAATATCAACGACATAGCCTTCATATTCCCCTTGATTGACCTTAACCAAATCCCCGATCTTGAATGGTTTAAACGTTGTGATCAAAAGACCATTTACAAAATTCCCCATAGCCTCTTGTGCCGCGAAACCAATCACAACCGCAATGATGCCGGCAGATCCCCATACTTTGCCCAGTACGCTTTCAAATGGTGTTAATAGGGATAAACAGCCATAAATAGCAATGGTATATAACGTGATTTTCACTAAGCGCATAACAAATCTGGTATTTACTTTAACATGGCGCTTAATAGAACGATTGATAAGACGTTTTAACAGATAAGCGCATACTAGAAAACATAACATGATCATTAGGGTATCTAAGAATCCATATTTAAACACAGAGCCTTTGCCCCATTGATTGATTTCATGAAAAATGTCCATGTGACGCCACCTTTCTATAACAAGATTATCTTATGTCAGATTGTATGCTTTGTCAAAGAAAAAGAAGTGGATCATAAGAGAAAAACGTCAAAAGCTTGCAGTGAAGAGGCAATGTCAGAAGAATATGGAAATGTAGAGGATGATTGTCGAAAATATCTAAGTAAATAAGTGGAATTGTGTGATATTATTGATATAAATAAATTTTCAGATATAATAAATTTTAGATAAGAAGGTGTCTGAAGATGAACGTTAGAAGTAAGATATTAAAAATCCGAAATCTTCCCACAGATGGAGAATTGATTGACCATATCAACGCAAAACCTTATCTGTTTATCTTGGTTTGTATTGCGATAGGCTTAGCATTGATGTTTACGCGTCTATATCTGATTGGTATCGTTATTACGTTCATGTTTTTATATTATCTGCTGTTTGTGAAAGATGTGACGTTGATTGAGTTTTATGATAAATATGCCATCTTTTATTTAAATAATGGCAAGGATGAATGTTTCTTGCTGTTTTGGGAAGATGTTGAAAAATGGAGTATTAGCAGCAGTCGCAATGATCTGGATGTACTCAATATCGTATTGCGTAATCAGGAAAGCATTGCTTTAAAATGTTTGGGAAGAAAAAAGGTGGCACGTTACTTTGTTACGTATGTGTCCACTCCCTGTGAAAAAGCCATAGGAAAGCAGCATGCATTGTAATGTTGCTTTTTTCTTTACGGACGATATGATATAATACACTGTGTTTGAGAGGAAGATGGACATGGATACTTATCATGAAATCAAGATGCAGGTGAAAACGCAGTTAAAAGGGCATTTCCTATTTCTATATGGATGGCTGCTGTTTGTTTCCTTACTAATAGCACTCATCCAAAATGTTGGCGGTTTTTTGGGTAATGGGTTAGGAGCAACCTTGCTTTCTTTGGCATTATCGCTGCTTTGTGTAGTGGTCAATAATACGATGCTCTTTCTGTTTATTCAAAGGGTCAGAAGTTTACGTTTCCGCAAACAGGATATCCGCTATTCTTTTTCTAAGGCCGGTGAACAGATTGTCATTGGTTTATGCTTAAGCTTGTTGCAACTGTTTTTGCAGATAGCTGTCAGTGTATGTGCCTTTTTACCAATCTTATACATGCTGGTATCTGCGTTTCTCAGCCTGTTTTTCGTCTATTGGTATGCCTGCATTGCCTGGCTGATCTATGATCAGGATACACACATTAAAGATTTATTCATAAAACCATTGCACATTATGAAAGTACAGGCATCCGCCTTATTTTGGGCAGGTGGTTTCTATGTGCTGTGGAATATCCTATCGCAAATTGGTTTAAGCATGGTATTAAAGCCATTTATTAAGGAGAGCGATTCCTTAGAACAGGCTTTGTTAACACTTGTTCAGCAAGGGGCAGATCATATGGAAACGATCTGGCTGTTATTAGCATTTTGTATTGTGTATTTCTTAGTACAATATGTAATACTTGTCGTGCTGTATACCTTTTTAGCAAATGTATATGAAATGAGCAGAGAACGCTCGTAATAAATCTGATAGAGAAAAATGAGGTAAGGATATGAAAGCATGGAAAGAATTTATGGAATTTACAAATCTTAAAGGACAAGTAAAGAATTTTGTCATGCTCTTAATGCTGACTAGCTTTTTGTATTGTTCCGTATATACAATTTTGGCGAATTTCATGTATTGGAATGGAAATACCCTATTATTTTATGGGATTTTATATGTGTTAGTCATTGTTTCTGCTTATGTGTACATGCTGGTATTGTATCAGTTTCTAAAGAAAAAGCGAGATGATGATTTGCGTGTGGATATGAAAGCTTGTCGCATACCGCTGATTATGACCCAAAGTGTGTTTTTTCTATTGATGGCTGGGGGCAGTTTTGTATCCTACTTACTTATGGAAAATCAAGATCTGGCGTTTTTACAATATCTATTGACACCAATCTTGCTGCTACTGCTTATGCTTTATATTCCCTGGCAAGTATTTGCTATTTTGGAAATACTAAATGGTAAGAAGCATCCCTTGCGCATATTGAAAGATGCCTTGCTGATTATTTTACGACATTATCAATCCGTCTTTTACTCATTGCTTGCTTTGGGAGCAATCGCTGCCATATATTATAGCTGTATGGATGCGATGTTTGAGATTTCTATTTCATTGGTTCCGGCAACGGCCGTTATTGATATCATGACACGAGCAAATCCTTTTTTACAACTGTTTACGTTAATGGCAAGTGTCCTGGATAATGTGAATATTGCGATACCGGCAATACTTTCTCTACTTTATGGCATAATCATGTGCATTGCTTTAAGTTTTTATTATATGGTCTTAATTTGTATTTTTGATGATGATATTCATGTATAAGCTTGTGACATGTTGAAATAGGAACATACTATAAGGTAAAGGATGATGAATGGATGAATGAAGTATCTATACCGATCGTTATTACACTTCAATTAGACGATACGTATGTGACCTTGCGGATACATTTCTTACGCAAGGATGATCAGCCTTATTTGCTTATTCAAGTAGAACCGCTTTGGAATTAGCGGTTTTTTTAAATGATGATGTGGAATTTGCCTATCTTTTCGAACGGTACATAGAACAATTTCTGGGCGGGCTCATATACTAGAATGTATAAGGATTGGATTGCTTATATACGATAGGAGGATGAAGATGAGCAAACGCTTAAAGGAAGTCTTGGCAAACAGGCTGCACATTAGCTTTCTTGAAACGATAGAAAATGATCCCTGTGATTTTGTAGGAACCATGCGGATTACAGTAAGAGAGCAGCAGGAAGATGGAACGCCATGGCTGCATGAAACGACGCGTCATGTCAAACTTTGCGATTCACAGGACGTATGCCGTGAATATGATATTCCCATTGATGCGCAAAGCGGTACGGGCAGTGTCGTAGTGGAATATGTGGAAGGAGTACAGTTGGCTTTAGTACAGGTGGATGAAAATGGCCAACAGATGTTACATGAAGACGAATATGCCATCACCTATAAACTAGATGGTGAAGAAAGTGAAATGGATTATATCAATTTTGTTTTTGACGAGAGATCAAGCGAAACAAGAGAAGTTGAAATTATCAATCGTCGCATTCCTTTAACATCATTGCATATTGAAAAAGTAGTGCTGGATCGTGATGGCTGCCGTATGCCAATAGATCCGCAATGGGAATTTCCAATACGTATCGTGGATATGCGAGGATGTGAACAATGCTTCACTTTGAATGTGGAAAACCAATTTCACATCGTCATTGAGCAACTGCGTGTGGGAAATCGTTATACAATTGAAGAAATGCCACAGCGAGGCTTTTCTGTCAGTTATAGCTTTAACGATGTGGCGAATGTCGATAATGTCTTTGAAATGACACAGGGTGAAAATCATTTGCAAATCATCAATGCCCAAAGTGATACGACCAGCATAACCATTGAGAAATACATTCGCAGCACTTGCGGTGAATTATGCCGGCCAAATCGTTTTGAAGAATTTCAGGTCCGTATTATCGCCTGGAATCAAGATCGCATCATTCGTTTAAATGAGCGAAATAATTTCTGTGTCACCTTATTCGATATGGAACCGGGCTATTATGATATTACGGAAATCAGCGATAATGCCAGCTATGAGGTCAGTTATATCGTCAATGGGCGAAAAGAAACAAATTATGCCAATTTAGAATTAAACAGCTGTGAGGAAGCATCGGTGCTGATTATTAATACCGATCCTGACAATACCTGTAATCCACAACAAGAAAGTCCTCTTCGCATCTGTAAGTTTATTCGTCGCTGTGATGGTTGTATCACACAGCCGGATAAGAAGGACTCTTTCAAGGTCATGTTGTGTGGTTGTGGTCGTAATGATACCTTCTTATTAAATGCCAATAATAATTTTTGTGTCGATGTGGCAGATCTTTGTGAAGGCTGTTACGAGGTCGTAGAATGTTCAGATAAAGATTATATGACGACCTATCGTGTGAACGATGGACCAGAGCGTACCAGTGCCATTGTTGATATCATGTGTGGAGGCTGTAACAGTGTTGCGATTATCAATGAAGAACGCAATCGGGGCAGTGTGAGTATTTGTAAATATGTCCGTAATGCCAATGGTGATTTGGTAAAGCCTCAAAAAGATGAGTGCTTTCAAGTCTCACTGAGCTCTTATTTCTGTAAACGTGATTTTGAATTAAATGTTGATAATGACTGGTGCATGAGCTTTTGTGATCTGCGTTTTGGAGGCTATGAAGTCAGAGAATGCAGTGATTCAGAGTATCAGGTACAATATCAGGTCAATGGAGGGAAAGAATGCAGCAGTGCGCGTTTTGTGATTGATGATTGTTGCGACAACGAGGTAAAAATCATCAATTCTGTGCGTACTTGCAGCAGCGGTATTTTAAAAATTTGTAAATATGAAGAAACCAACAGTCAAGAGCTGGTAAAACCAAGTCAAGATGAAGAATTTTGTGTGGAAGTCAGCGGTCCTTGTTTCTGTGAAAACTATACCCTGCGCTCTTCCAATAACTGGTGTATTTTATTAGAAGGCTTACAGCCGGGAGAATATCAGATACGTGAATGTGATTGTGAGAATTATGATGTCAGTTATCTGGTGAATCGTGAAGTGATGGAGGAAGCCTTTGTTTATCTGGGAACCTGTAATCAGGAAGTTTTGATTATCAATCATCGTAAACACAGCGGACGTTTAAAACTATATACCCTTATTCGGGATTGTGATAAAACGACACGTCTTCCACAGCCCAAAGAGGCATTTGATGTTCTTGTGGAAGGTGTTGACACCTGTGTGCATACGACCTTAAAAGCCAGCAATGGTTGGTGTGTATTATTGGATGATCTGGCTGAAGGAGTATATCGTATCATTCAAAAGGATACGATGGGGTATCATGTCAGCTATGTCATCAATGGTGAAGAATCTAATTTTGCTAAGGTGACATTGGGATTAAATGATATTTCGATTGGTATCATTAATCAAGTTAGAGATTGCAGTGGAATGCTAACCGTTACTAAATATGTACAGCAAGAGGATGGAAGTCTTGTCATGCCTTGTCCTCAAGATAGTTTCACATTTGAATTAAAGGGCAGAGGTTTTACACACACGTACCACCTGAATGAACGCAACGATTTCTGTGTATATTTTGATGATTTAGAAGAGGGACAGTATAGCATTCGCGAGTTATGTGAGGATTATGATGTCACCTATCGCATAAACGGGAAACCGGTAGCCTCAGCTGATGTTACCTTAGGTATGGAAGATATCGATGTAGATATCATCAATACACCACGTATGCATGGTATGGTATGTATTGAAAAGCGTTTGCGCTGTGCTGATCGTATCATTATGCCAGATCCTGACAGCTGTTATCGTATCTTATTAAAAGGTAAAAACTGTCATGAGATTTATGAATTGCATCACGATAATGACTTCTGTGTCTGTCTTACCAATCTGGCAAAGCAGCATTATGAAATTAGTGAACTAGAGCATGAATGCAAACTGTTTGATATCAACGGTAGTTTACAAGATACCGGTTATTTCTTATATGATGGAGAAGAAAAGCATATCACGCTGATAAATGAAGAAGATTTCATTGGCTGTATGGAAATCAACAAGCAAGTAGAAGATGAAGATGGCACACTGCGCCGCCCACAACGCTGGGAACGTTTTGATGTCATTGTGGAAAGTGAAGAGTATAAACGTAAAATCGTCTTATCGCATGAGAATGATTTCTGTATGCGTCTGTATGATTTGCCAAAAGGTCATTATGAAGTTCGTGAAGCAAATGCGGATCATGTCAGCTATATTGTCAATGAATTGCCATGTGAAAGTGCTGTTGTTGATCTTGATGAACAGGATGTTTGTGTTACGATTATCAATCATGCAATAAAGAAGGGCTGTATTGAATTTCAAGGCTGCATAGATGAGGATGGTACCTTATTGATGCCAAAGCCAAAGGATGAGATAGCTGTCACAGTTACAAGCAAACAGGAAGAATATACGTTAACCTTACAAGATGAAAATGAATTTTGTGATTGCTTGTGTGATCTGAAACCACAGGCATATACGGTAAGTGTTCAAGGAAATTACAAGGTGCGTTTTGAAATCGAAGGTCAGGTATTTGAAGATGTGGTATGTATTGAATTAAATGGAGAACATGTTTGTGTCAATGTTGTGGTATCTTCCAATAAAAAAGCGGATATCACCATCCAAAAGCATATCCAGGATGCAGATGGAAGTTTGCAGATGCCTAAGCCAGAGGAGCAGTTTCAGATTACACTGCTGCATAATGGGCGCAAGCAGATGTTTGAACTAAATGCAAAAAATCATTGGACGAAGGTGCTGCAACAGCAGGAAAGCGGGGTTTATGAAATCATCGAGGTGCATGGCGGAACTGATGTTGTCTATCAAATCGATGATGGGGAAGTAAGTAAGCGCGGTTATTTTGAAGTGGGGAAAGACGATGTTACGGTGCATGTAATTAACCGTCAACCAAGCAGAGTGAAATTGCATTTAGAGGCTGTGGTGAAAAATTGTACGCAGGATATCGTATCTCCAAATGCGTCTGATGTCTTTTATATGGATGTGATCAGTCAAGAGAAGAAAAAAACATTCGTTTTAAATCAGGCAAATCATTGGTGTCAAAGTGTGGAAGTCGATCGTGGTGCATATCGTATCATGCAGCAGACAAATGAAGCGTTTGATGAACATTATTATCTGGTAGATGGCGTGCAGCAGCCAAGTGTGGACATTGTGCTGAAACAAAAGGATATGCGTATCACTAGTGTGAATGTAGCCAATTGTGCAAAAGGCACACTGGAAATCAGCAAGGTCATCCGTGATGAAAATTGTGGCTGTTTCAAACGTCCGGATACCGATATGGAATATGAAGTGGAAGTAAGTGGACCAAATGCTTTCCGTGAGGTGCTGACACTATCTGCCGATAATAAATGGCGTGTGCATTTACAGGATCTGGCATGGGGCATGTATCAAGTAAAAGAGTTGGGTGCACAGGATACGCGCTATATTGTCAATGGCGAAATGGAAAGTGAAAAGGCGCAGCTGCAGATTGCAAATACGATGAATACGGTGAAGATCATCAATGAGACAACGCACCATCAGGGAAGTATTGAAATATGTAAACTGCTTAAGGATGAAGAAGGTTGTTATCGTTATCCGGATGTTGATGCTATGTATTGGATCATGATCAAAGGAGAAACGCATAGTAGCAGGGTATTATTAAATCATGCCAATCATTTTTATGCCAGTGTGCGGAATTTAGAGGATGGCTGGTATGAGGTAAGTGAGGAAAGTGGTCGTGATGTCTTATATGTAGTAAACAATGCCACCCCAAGCAAACGGGCCATGGTGCATGTACAGGGCAATGCCAACACCGTCAATGTTATTAATCCTTATCAGACACAGTTGGGACGTATTGACATTTCGAAATATATCATGAGTGGTGATTTATTGATTCGTCCAACGAGTGGATCTTTTGAAGTCATGGTAAGGGGCAATGGAGAAGAAAAAACCTTTACCTTGACGAGTGAAAATGATTTTAGAGCAAGTGTAAAGAATCTGCGTCCTGGTACGTATGAGGTGATAGAGCTGCATGGTGAACGCGTTTCATATATCATCAATCGCACACAACATTTGGATGAGGCAATTATCAAGGTAGCAGGCAATCAGACAAGTGTGCAAGTGGTGAACCATGAAAGAGAACATGGCAGTATCACACTTGCTAAATATGTACGTGAGCATGGGGAACTCATACGACCAACCAAAGGGGAATATGTCTTCCATATCTCAAAACCAAATTTCAATCAGCTGGTCACACTGAATGAAGAAAATGGCTGGATGGCTACTTTGGAGCATTTAGAAGACGGACAATATGTCATTGCGGAAACAACAACTAGCGATAAGGTCAGCTTTATCGTCAATGGCGGCAGTGAATGTGATTATGGCATCGTTGAAGTAGCGGGAAATAGTAATACCGTACAAATCATCAATACGCGAAAACAGCCTGGCGGCAGTATTTTGATGGAGAAATTTATTCGTCGAAATCATGCTCTTGTAAAACCATCCAATGATTTCCAGATTACCATGCATGTATCCAAACCAGGCTTTAATCAGAACTTTATCTTAAATAAAGAGAATAACTGGATGATTCGTTTAGATCATCTGGAAAATGGTATTTATGTGATTGATGAAGTTGATGCACAGGATGATGTGAGTTTCATCATCAATGGCGGCAGCGAAGTTGCCAGAGCTGTGGTAACGGTTCGCAATAATGTCAATACGGTAAATATCATTGATGCACAACCAAAGGAAACCGGCAGTATCCGTATCGAAAAATATGTCCGCAATCTGACAAGTGGAGAATTAGAATTACCTCCTGCCTCCTTCAGCATTCGTGTTCATGTATCAAAACCGGGTTATAATGAGGTGTTTACTTTAAATGCCGCCAATCGTTTTGCGATTACGCTTAGCAATCTGATGGATGGCACATATGTGATTGATGAGGTCGACACAAATGATGAAGTCAGCTTTATCGTCAATGGCGGCAGTGAGGTACGTCATGGCATCGTCAGGGTGCAAGGCAACCGTAATCTGGTTTTGATGATCAATACAAGCAATACGAGTACACTTGGATCATTGACAATTAATAAAGTAGTGCGCAATGCCCAAGGTCAATTGGTCGTCCCAAATGATCATGAACGTTTTGATGTGGATATCATCAGTGATGTATATGAACGTCGCTTTATATTAGATAAGGATAATAATTGGCAGATTCATGTGAATGACTTGCCAAGGGGAAGATATCAGGTCATTGAGCAACTGGCAAAAAATTATCAGGTTTCTTATATTGTAGATAATGAAGAAGAAAGCGAGCAGGCTGCGTTTGATGTTGATGGCACGATGCATACGGTAAAGATTCTCAATACTCGCGCTTCCATCTTATCGACGTTAGAAATTACAAAATTTATCCGTCAGGCAAATGGTACGCTGGTACGTCCAGCCGATGGGGATGAATATGTGGTTGAGGTATCCAATGCTTCCTTCCAGCAGCAACTTCTTTTGAATGGGGGCAATGCGTTCACGTATACACTACGGGATTTAAGTGAAGGAATTTATAATATTCGCGAAATTGATCAGGATGCTTATCGGGTGACCTATCGTGTCAATGGCGGAACGGAAACCGATAGTGCAGCGGTTACCATTACTCCGGGGAAACGCCATATCGTAGAAGTCATTAATGAGCGAACCATCAATCAAAATACAATTGAAGTATTTAAATATATGTTGGATAATGAGGATAACTATCTACCACCGGCTAGCGGACAGGTTTTCCGCTTTGAAATCATCGGTGAAAATATTCGTGACAGCTATGAGTTAAACGAAGCAAATTCTTGGCATCGTTCCTTGACGCAATATCCAAGCGGCATGTATGAAATTCGTGAGATTGGTTCTCCATATCCTGTGCAATATTTGGTGAATTCCGCTGAATTATTAGATGAAGCACGTTTTGAGGCAACCGCCCAGCGTACCAATATCATCGGTATCATCAATCGTCTGCCTAACGTACAAAATGGAACGATGACCTTAACCAAACGCCTGCGTCAAAAAGATGGTTCTTTGGTCTTACCAACCACGCAAAGCTTCATTATCCGAGTCAGTGGAAATGACTTTGAGCGCATGGTGACTTTGGATAAGGAAAATGGCTTCAGTGAGCGATTGGAAAATCTGGCATATCAAAGCTATACGATCGAAGAAATGTCCAGTCCTTATGCCGTCAGCTATATCATTGATGATGGAAAGGAAACAAGTACAGCCAGCGTGGATATCAATAGTGATGCGACACGCACGATCACCATTATTAATACCCGTAATGATTTATTTTACGATGTTGGCAGCGAGTTAGATGATCTGACCATCGTTATTCAATAAATGAAATAAATAAGGGAATGGAAAAGAATTAAATGATGAAAAAAACAAGCAAACAGGTGGAGAAAGCCTTGCGAATCAGAATGTTTTGAAAGAGAAAAAGAGCAGAGGGGAAGGCTTTTATAAGAACTGATGCATGAGAAATGAAGCATATGAAAAACGAGGATCCATAAGGTTTTTCACATGCCTAAATAACAATATCGGTAAAGGAAAAGAGGATGAAAACGCCTCTTTTCTTTCATTTGTAAATCATTTATTTACAATTTGTGAAAAAATAAGCAACAAACTTTTCAAAGTTGGAAATTTTTGAGTAAGAATAGTTAGAAACTCATAAAAATACAAGAAAATACCTAGTAAAATCACAAATTTAGTTTTATAATATGGGAGTATAAAGTTATGCAAGGAGGAAAACAAATGACTAAGAAATTTATGTCAATGGACGGTAATACAGCTGCGGCTCATTGCGCCTATGCGTTTACCGAACTATCTGCGATTTACCCAATCACTCCATCTTCACCAATGGCTGAAGTTGTGGATCAGTGGGCTACTCAAGGTCGCAAGAATATTTTTGACAGCGTAGTAAAAGTTGCTGAATTACAGTCTGAAGGTGGAGCTGCTGGTGCTGTACACGGTGCATTGCAGGCAGGTACACTGGCTACGACATTTACAGCTTCTCAGGGTCTGTTGCTGATGATTCCTAACATCTATAAGATGGTTGGTGAATGTCTGCCAGGCGTTATCCACGTTGCTGCACGTGCATTAGCTACAAGAGCATTGAACATCTTCGGTGATCACGAAGACGTATATGCATGCCGTCAGACAGGTGCTTGTATGTTGGCAAGCCACTCTGTACAGGAAGCAATGGATCTGGCTGGTGTTGCTCACTTGTCAGCAATCAAAGGTTCTGTACCATTCCTGCACTTCTTTGATGGATTCCGTACATCTCATGAAATTCAGAAAATTGAAGTAATGGATACTGAAGTATTCAAAGACCTGATCGATCAGGAAGCTTTGGCTAAATTCCGTAAAAATGCTTTGAACCCACACACGAACCCAGTTACCCGTGGTGGTGCTGAAAACGACGACATTTTCTTCCAGGGTGTCGAAGCTAGAAATAAACACTTTGAAGCAATCCCTGATATCGTTGCTGATTACATGAAGAAAATCAGCGAGATCACAGGACGTGAATATGCGCCATTTACTTACTATGGTGCTGAAGATGCAGAACGTATCATCGTTGCGATGGGTTCTGTAACAGAAGCTGCAAAAGAAACCATTGATGCATTAGTTGCACAGGGTGAAAAAGTTGGTATGATCAAGGTTCACTTGTATCGTCCATTCTCTGTAAAATACTTAACTGCTGTATTGCCTAAGACAGTGAAGAAAATTGCTGTATTAGACCGTACAAAAGAAACTGGTGCTACTGGTGAACCTCTGTACTTAGATGTACTTGCTGCATTAAAAGATACAGATATCGAAATCATCGGTGGACGTTATGGTATGGGATCTAAGGATACGCAGGCATACCACATTAAGGGCGTATTTGATCACTTGAAAGAAGAAAAAATGATCAATGGCTTCACTGTTGGTATCAATGATGATGTAACGCATTTGAGCTTGCCTTGGGATGAAAACTTCCATATCCCTGCAGACTACACTAGCTGCCTGTTCTGGGGATTAGGTTCTGATGGTACCGTTTCTGCAAACAAATCTACGGTTAAGATCATTGGTGATAACACAGATATGTATGCACAGGCTTACTTTGCATATGACTCTAAAAAAGCCGGTGGTGTAACACGTTCTCACTTGCGTTTTGGACATTCTCCAATTCACTCAACATATTACATCAGCAACGCTGACTTCATTTCTTGTTCATTAGACGCTTACATGTTCAAATATGACATGGTCAAAGATATTAAAGAAGGCGGTACTTTCTTGCTGAATACAACATTCTCTAAGGAAGAAATCGTTGCGCATATGCCAAATCGTATGAAAGCACAGTTGGCTAAGAAACATGCGAAATTCTACATCATCAACGCAACGAAGATTGCTCAGGAAATCGGTATGGGACGTAGAACAAATACCATTCTGCAGTCTGCATTCTTCGCATTGAATGAGCAGATCATGCCATTAGAAACGGCTGTTGATCTGATGAAAGCAGCTGCTAAGAAATCTTACTCTAAGAAGGGTGATGCTGTTGTTCAGCTGAACTACAAGGCTATCGATGCTGGTAAAGACGGCTTGGTTGAAATCGCTGTTGACCCTACTTGGGCTGATCTGCCTTACAACTCAGATCGTAAACTGACTGGTGATGAATACTTCGATAACCATGTCGCAGTTATCAACGGTTTGGAAGGATACGATATGCCAGTATCTGCATTTGCAGGAGACTTCTTACTGGATGGTTCTATCCGTAATAATGTAGCATTTAATGAAAAACGTACAATTGCTGTTCAGGTTCCTACTTGGCATCCAGAAAACTGTATCCAGTGTGGTATCTGTAGCTTCGTATGTCCTCATGCAACGATTCGTCCATTCTTATTGACAGATGAAGAAGTTGCTAACGCTCCAATGGAATTCAAGACAATCCAGGCAATGGGTAAAGGTGTTGAAAACTTGAAATACCGTATCCAGGTAACTCCTGCTAACTGTGTAGGATGTGGATTGTGTGCTGTTGAATGTCCAGGTAAGGGCGGTAACAAGGCTCTGGAAATGGTTGATATCAATGAAAAACTTGATCAGGAACCATTGGCAGATTACCTGTTCAAACAAACAGAATACAAAACAGAATACTTCCCAACAGATACAGTGAAGGGTTCTCAGTTCTTGATGCCTTACTTTGAAGTAAGTGGATCTTGTCCTGGATGTGGAGAAACTCCATACTACAAACTGGTTTCTCAGTTATTCGGTAAAGACATGTTGGTTGCAAACGCTACTGGATGTTCAATGATCTACTGTTCTTCAACTCCATCTACTCCATTTGTAAATGATGCAAACGGTGAAGGTGTTGCTTGGGCGAACTCTCTGTTCGAAGACAATGCAGAATTCGGTTATGGTATGGCATTATCTCAGAACTACAAAGAAGCTCGTATCTTGAAAGCTATGGAAGACAACATGGAAAATGTTGAACCAGCTCTGAAAGATGCATTTGCTAAGTATCTGGAAGTTCACGGTGATCGTGAAGCGGAAAGAGCAATTGCTCCAACGATTAAAGAATTGGCTGCTAAATCTGACATTCCAGCTGTAAAAGAATTGGCTGAAGTTGACTTAGTAAGCAAATCTATCTGGATCGTCGGTGGTGACGGATGGGCTTATGACATCGGTTACGGTGGATTAGACCATGTATTGGCAAACGATTTGAACGTAAACGTTTTGGTATTAGATACTGAAGTTTACTCTAACACAGGTGGTCAGTCTTCTAAATCTAGTCAGGCAGCTTCTATCGCGAAGTTTGCAGCTGGTGGTAAGACAACAGCTAAGAAAGATTTAGGACAGATTGCTATGGCATATGGTCATGTATATGTAGCTGCTATCTCTATGGGTGCAAATAAGGCACAGACACTGAAAGCAATCAAAGAGGCAGAAAGCTATGATGGACCATCTCTGATCTTGGCTTACTCTCCTTGTGCTGAACACGGTATCAAGGGCGGTTTAGCTAACCACCAGAGAACACAGGCGAAAGCTGTAGAATGTGGTTACTTCGATCTGTATCGTTATGACCCAAGAAAAGAACAGCCTTTGACAATCGACTCTAAAGAGCCTGATTACGATAAGATGTTAGACTTCATGATGACGGAAACACGCTACTCTCAGCTGCCTAAGCTGAAAGGCGAAACAGCATACGAAATGTTTGAAAAGACAAAGAAAGATGCTATGAAACGTCATAAGAGATTACTGGCTATCGCTAAAGAATCAATGTAAGAAACTTGTAAAGCTGGCACAAACGTGTCAGCTTTTTTCATCTGCTGCTATGCGATAGGCATACAACATCATGCTTTTTTTCATTCTTCATGTTTTAGAAAACACTTTTCTAACGTCATGTAGGAATTTCAGGCATATTTTGTTATAATGAATATCATCAAAGAAGGTGGATGTATGGCAAATAAGAAAAGAGTGCAGCGAAGGAAAAAGAAAAAAGGAAAAAGTCCCATACGCTTTCTTTTCATTCTATTGACAGAGTTAGTTGTGTTACTTGGCATACTGCTGTATTTATACATCTATCATCCTGATAACCCGATATCCACTGCCTTACATAAAATGATAGATCCCATTCCTGAGGTGGTTTTGGATGCCGGACATGGTGGATATGATAGTGGCAGCGAATTTAATGGGGTTCTTGAAAAAGATGTAACGCTGGCATTAACAAAAGATATAGGGGCTGCCTTAGAAGCAAAAGGAATTCCTGTCTGTTATACAAGAGAGAGTGATGACGTTGCTTGGCCTGCAGATAATATAAAGGATCTAGATGCACGTGTTCAGATCGCAAACACAAGTGGGGCAAAACTATTTGTATCGATTCATACCAATGCCAGTGAAACCAAAACGGGTAGTGGCTTTGAAATATGGGGCGATTATAACGATAAAACGATTTTAAACTTCGCCAAGCATATCCAGACCAGTGTTAACACATTAGGTTATACAATGGATCGTGGGTTGAAGGATGTCGCTATTTCCCCTTTACAAGTTTTGTATAAGAATAAATTGCCAAGTGTCTTATTAGAGGCAGGATTTCTGGAAAGCGAGCGTGATCGAGCATATCTCTTGCAGGATGGCAGACGCAAAGCTTTTGCGAATAAGATTGCTGAGGGAATATATAAGACCTTACAAGATGAAAAGAAGAAACATTCATAATAGGTACATGAGAAGATATTCATAAGAACGAAAAAGAAGAACTAAGCCAAATACAATGCATCATAAAACCAAACGAGTGCGAACGCTATCATTTGACAAAAATTGCACTCTTTTTCTTATGCATTTACTGGCATAATCATGACAGATAAGGTAAAATGATACTATAGAAAAGGGAGAAGGTGCTGTATGAAGGATATCATTCATATCATCGGTCACAAGAATCCAGACACAGATTCCATTGTCGCATCCATTGCCTATGCAGAATTGAAACGGAAGATGGGAATGAATGCTATTGCTTGCCGCATTGGCGATCTGAATCCAGAGACGGATTTTGTTTTAAAGAAATTTCATGTGAATGAACCGGTGTATATACAAAATGCAAAAGTAAAGCTTTATGATGTACCTTTTGATGATCCATTGATCATACGAAAAGAATGTACGATCAAAGAGGCGTGGGAGCGTATAGCAGCCAATCGCACAAGTGCATTATATGTTGTGGATAAAGAACAGAAGCTGATTGGAGTTGTGTCCATGTCGGATATTTCCAATATTTTATTAAATGATAAGGGGCCTGGAAATAAAACGTTAATGCGCAATACACCAAGCGACAATATCGTAAAGGTGTTACAGGGAAAGTATGTATTTAAAAGTGAACGCTATCATCCCAATGGGGAAGTGCATATCCTAGGCAGTCGCAAAGACTGTTATGCGGACATTAGTTATAAAGATAGTATCGTCATCATGCGAGATGATTTGGCATTACAAAAACGTGTCATCCAAGATGGGGCAGCCTGTCTGATCTTAGTTGATGTGGATATTATTTCCCAGGGCATACAACGTTTAGCAAAGGAAAAACATACGACGATTATCAAAACTGATCTCAGTATGTTATGTACGGTTAGAAGAGTGTTTAAAGCACCTTGTGTAGGAATGATCATGAAACGGAAGATCATATGTTTTAACAATCATGCGTATATTGATGATGTTTACAATAAGATGTCGAAGAGTCGTTTCCGTTCTTATCCGGTCGTAAACAATCAAGGGGTGGTCTTAGGCTCCATCTCACGATATCACCTATTAAATTATCAGAAGAAAAAATTTATTTTGGTTGATCATAATGAGTTAAGCCAAAGTATCGATTATTTAAAAGAAGCTGAGGTATTGGAAGTTGTCGATCATCATCGCATCGGAGATGTAGAAACAACGACACCGATTCGTTTCCGTAATGAAATTATTGGCAGTACTTGCTCGATCATTGCGAAAATGTATCAGGAAGCACATATTGCACCGGAAAAAACAACGGCAGCTATTTTATGCTGTGCTATTATCTCTGATACAATGAATTTTAATTCACCAACGACAACACCCGCAGATAAAGAAATCGCCAAAGGACTTGCGGAATTAGCAGAAGTTGATCTTGATGCCCTAGCAAAGGAAATGTTTGGTGCCGTAGCAACCATTAAAGGAAGAACGATGTCAGAAATCTTATATAATGATTTCAAAGAATATAATATTGATGGTAAGCGTATCGCCATTGGTCAGATTAATATTGCGGATGAACAAGAAATCGTAGAAGTTCGCGAAGCCTTTTTAGAATACATGGAAACCATCAATGCAATCAATAAGTTTGATTTATTGATGATGTGTTTTACTTCTGCTGATGGCAGTGGCAGTAATCTCTTATTTATCGGTCCTTTAGCTGGTGTAGTAGATGAAGCATTTAAGGAAGATATCATGGATGATTTATATTTTGTGGATGGCGTAATCTCACGTAAAAAACAAATCATTCCGGCTCTTTCAAAACAGTTGGGGGAATTGTAAAGATTGTGTTAAATTGTGGTTTATGGTTTACTTTATGAACAAACAATGATAAAATCGTTAACAATAAGGGAGTAGTCAGTACCATATACGTGGTGCGGATCTGGTCAACAACCCCGAATAGAACCTATTCTGGTCAGATTCTTTATATGACAAGACTTATAAAAGGAATGCACTTTTTATGAGTCTTGTTTTTTATTGATAAAACGGTCAAGACTATAGAAGTGCTCATAAGAAAAGTGAGGTTTTTTAGATGAAACAGTTTTATCAGATGGAATGTGAAGAAACTCTGCAGCTGTTGGAAACAAAGCAAGCTGGCTTATCCCAAACAGAAGTTTTGCAACGTCAGGAACGCTATGGCAAAAATGTATTAGAGGAAGTTAAGGCAAAACCAATCTGGCAGATTTTTTTAGCACAATTTAAGGATCTGCTTGTTATCATTTTGATTGTGGCTGGTATTATCTCGATGATTAGCGGAGAAGTGGAAAGTACGATCGTTATATTATCTGTGATTACCTTAAATGCATTTTTGGGAACATATCAAAGTGTGAAAGCCCAAAAATCATTGGATGCATTAAAGCAGCTTTCTACACCTCATACACGCATTATGCGTGATGGTGAAACGATGGAGGTAAAAAGCAGTGAATTAACGGTTGGCGATATCATGTTGCTAGAGGCAGGCGATGTTGTTGGGGCAGATGCCAGAATCATTGAAAATTATTCATTGCAGGTGAATGAGAGTGCATTGACCGGTGAAGTGGAAAGTGTGGAAAAAAGCAGTGCGCCATTATATGGAGAATGTGCATTGGGCGATCAAAAAAACATGGTGTTTGCTAGCGGTCTTGTCACCTATGGACGAGCCAAATGCGTTGTCACAGCCATTGGCATGCAAACGGAAATCGGGAAAATTGCCACGTTGATGAATGCGACAAAAGAGCGAAAGACACCATTGCAGTTGACATTGGATGATTTCAGCCGCAAGCTCAGTATGGCAATCATCGCAATTTGTATCATTGTCTTTGGCTTAAATGTATGGCAAGGAAATCCTATCTTAGATGCTTTGATGTTTGCGGTAGCTTTAGCAGTTGCGGCAATTCCAGAGGCACTTGCCAGTATCGTAACGATCGTGCTTGCGATGGGAACATCCCAAATGGCAAAGGAACATGCCATCATTAAAAATATCAATTCTGTTGAAAGCTTAGGCTGTGTATCCGTCATTTGTTCCGATAAAACCGGTACGCTGACGCAAAATAAAATGACTGCACAACAAGTATATTGCAACAATACCTTACTAGCCGCTGCCAATATGGAAGAAGGACGTCCATTGGAGCGCATGATGATGCTAGGTTTTGCTTTATGCTGTGATGCACAGACAACGCCTTCCCAGCGCATTGGCGATCCTACAGAATTGGCATTGGTCGATCTATTAGAATTGCACCATATTGATGAGTTGACAACAAGAAGCAAATATCCAAGAATTGATGAGAATCCATTCGATTCCCAACGAAAACTGATGTCTACCTTACATGTTATTGATGGGAAAAAGACATTGCTGTTAAAAGGTGCTTGTGATGAAATCTTGCGAAAGACGACACATATCATGAAGGCAGATGGGATTCATGAAATCGATGAGAAAGAGCGTCAGGAAATCTTACAAAGAAATATGCAATTTGCCGATCAAGGGCTAAGAGTCTTAGGCTTTGCTTATCGAATCTTACCGGATAGCTATACTAAAATTACGTTAGCGGATGAGGAAGAACTCATTTTCCTTGGTCTGGTATCGTTAATGGATCCACCGCGTGAAGAAAGCAAAGCAGCTGTGGAACATTGTCTTCGCGCAGGCATTACACCGGTGATGATTACAGGCGATCATAAGGTGACTGCCCGTAGTATTGCCAAAGCATTGGGTATTTACCAGGATGGCGATGTATGTATTGATGGCAATGAATTAAATGCTATGAGTGAAGAAGAGCTTATGGAACGTTTAGAAAGCATCAAGGTTTATGCACGTGTGGCACCGGAACATAAGATACGTATCGTTCATGCATGGCAAAAGAAGGGGCATATCGCAGCGATGACAGGGGATGGCGTAAATGACGCACCGGCGTTAAAACAAGCAGATATTGGTATTGCCATGGGTATTACCGGTACGGAAGTCAGTAAAGATGCAGCCAGCATGATCTTAACAGATGATAACTTTGCGACGATTGTAAAAGCAGTAGCTACCGGAAGAAATATCTATGCCAATATTAAAAACAGCATCATTTATTTATTAAGCGGGAATTTATCCGGCATCATCTGTGTACTTGCGGCTTCTTTATTAGCATTACCACTACCTTTTTTACCAGTGCATCTGTTATTCATTAATCTTGTAACAGATTCCTTGCCAGCCATTGCCATCGGCATGGAACATTCAACTAAGGATATTTTAAAAGAGAAACCACGCAATCCTAAGGAAGGCATTTTAACCCCAGCCACTATGAAGCAATTAGGCATCCAAGGTATATTGATTGCCTTGGTAACCATGAGTGCTTATTTCATAGGATTAAAAAGCAGTTGGGAGATTGCTACGACGATGGCATTTTCGACCTTGTGTTTAGCTCGTTTATTTCATGGCTTTAACTGTCGCAGCAAACATTCCTTGTATCGTATCGGTCTTTTTTCAAACCTGTATACAATTGGAGCATTCATCATAGGTGTTCTATTCTTATCTTGTATCTTATTGATACCGGCATTGCATGGCTTATTCTCTGTAACTACTTTATCATGGGAACAGCTCTTGGTAATCGTAGGTTTGGCCATCACACCAACCATATTGATACAGGCATACAAAATGTTTCATCATTTATAATGTATGAAAGATGCTCTTTTAGGGGCATCTTTTTCATAATGTACAGAATGGGTGAAAGGATAAGAAAGTATCCCGTTTGTGTTTTTATGATAGAAATAATCAAATGCCAATATTTGTTGCTTGGTATTAATGTAATTTGACGTGCATGCTAGAGGAAGCACAGAAAGTATGCTAAGATACTTTTGTAAAAAAACTTTATTCGATGGATAAGTAAGGAGATATAGTATGAAAAAGATTGTGAAGATATCCCCCTTTTATGAGCCGCGTATGTGGGGAGGCGGCAAGCGTTTACGGGAGGAGTTTCATTACGAAACAACGATAGCGCCACTTGGAGAGGTGTACAATGTTGTCGCATTAAAGAACCACGCGGATTGTATGGTGGAAGAATTGCAGATGACCTTATCTCAGTTGTATGAACAAAAACCGGATTGGTTTCAATGTGAAACTGCTGAATTACCGATTCGAGTAAACATCTTGGATCCTATGGATAAACTTTCTGTCCAGATTCACCCTGACGATGCTTTTGCGAAACACTATAATGGCGGCCGTGGAAAACCAGAGGCTTGGGTCATCTTAGATACTACAGAAGATGGAGAAATCCAATTCGGTCATCATGCGAAAACCAAAGAAGAATTTATGCAAATGACAGAAGCAAATGATTTTGTGCATTTATTAAAATACTTAAAGGCAGTAAAGGATGGGTTTATTGATATTCCAAGCGGTACCTTACATGCCATTGGCAAAGGAGTCTTGACTTACAATATTTCACGCAATGCAGATTGTACCTTACGTTTATATGATTATGATCGCATTGATCCTGCAACCGGGAAAAAACGTGATATCCAACCAAAAGCGGTTTATGATAATGTGAATATACCTGACACCTCCACAACATTTGTCGTCTATCCAAGTGCCTATGAAAGAGGAATTCATGTGACACGCTATTGGGATGAACCCGGTCTATATACTCTGCTGCGCTTACAAGTGGAAGCACAAGGAAGCTTTAAACATGATCGTTTCGCCTTTTATACCTGTGTGAAAGGCGAAGGCAGCATTCAGGGCGTACCTATACGTCAAGGAGAAACCATGCTAGTGCCTCATGGTATGGGCATGTTAGAATTCAAAGGAGTGATGGATTTGTTTTTAGCAAGTTATCGCAATGAGAAGGATGAGGCATAGGCCTCGTTTTTCTTTACAATTACTAGCAAACTGCTTATAATAAGGAAGATTGGAGGGATTGGATGCCAAGAATTGGAAGACGTATCTTAAAATCCAGTCTTGCGGTGTTTTTATGCTTTGTCATTTATTTGCTGCGTGGGCAGGAAGGCATCGTGTTTTATTCCTGTATCGCTGCGGTATTATGCATTCAACAAGATGTTACAAATAGTAAACGTGTCGCTTTTAACCGTATCAAAGGAACTTTTTTAGGCGGTTTTATCGGCATGGCGGTATTATTATTTGAACAAAGCTTTATTTCTCAGGACTATATGCTGATTCAATATATCATCATTTCTGTAACGATTATCGTTGTCATCTATCTAAGCGTATTGTTAAATATGAAAAGTGCTTCTTATATTTCTTGTGTCGTATTTATGAGTATAACCGTATCCCATGCAATGGATGTAAATCCTTATCTATTTGCCATAAATCGTATGATTGATACATTAATCGGTATTTTCGTTGCATTATTCATTAACGGTGTGCATTTGCCTAACCATCATCATGATACCAGCTTATTTGTTGTTAGTTTAGAACATGGTTTATATAATGAAGAAGGACAACTCAGCGCATATACCAAAGTAAAAATGAAACAGTTGCTGGAACGACATGCCAATATTGCTATCATGAGTGAGCAAAGTCCGGTGGATGTTTTATCAGAACTCAAGGATATTCCCTTGCAGTTACCGTTAATTGCTATGAATGGTGCCTGTTGTTACGATATAAAAAAACAAGAGTATCAACATTGCCAGTACATAAATGAGGCAAGCATGAAACGTCTGTTGACCATCTTTCAAGACGCAAAGATCAATTGTTTTATTCATACGGTAATCCATCAGATCTTACATGTCTATTACCAAGATCTGCATCATGCCGTAGAAGAAGAGTATTATCATCGTATGCGAAAGACGCCTTATAAAAACTACATCTGTCAGGATGTGAAAGATATGAAAAATGCCTTGATGATATTGGTAATGGAAAAAAAGGAAAAGCTGTCACTTCTCTATGAGCAGCTGCTTGCCTTGCAAGATCCTTCCATTCGCATGATTTATAAGAATGATGAAGAACATCATGCATATGCCATTTTGGAAATATATAGTGCAACAGCATGTAAAGATCGTATAATCAGTGAAGTAATGCTGAAAAAAGCTTTTACTACACTATATGTTATTTCTGAAGAAGATTCTCGTCTTTTACAGATGTCTGATAAGCGCTTTGTAAAATCAAATACAGCTGTTCATTATGTCGAAGTTGATAAAAAGAAAGAAGATGGAGCTATCCGAATGGTCGAAAAATGTTATCGTAAACGACATTAAATTCATTAAAATAGGACATAAAAAAGGTTGAGAATTGCACATCTCAACCTACTTTTGTTTCTAAACGTTTCTTTTCATTGGTATACTTCTCATAAATATGCTTTAAGCC
The DNA here is from genome assembly GCF_964249515.1 of Eubacterium sp. 3_1_31. NCBI lineage: Bacteria > Bacillati > Bacillota > Clostridia > Eubacteriales > Eubacteriaceae > Eubacterium > Eubacterium sp. 3_1_31. Next base: position 91,123 of record NZ_CAXUBY010000003.1, on the reverse strand, counting down.
TTTAAACGTCAGATCACGGTCATAAATATCAATTTCATCCGTATTTTTATAGATAATCTTTCCTAAACCACCTGTCGCAATGACCTTCATATCCACACCCAGCTCTTTTTTAAACTGTTTGATGATATACTCACTTTGTCCGATATAACCATAAACCAAACCGGCCTGCATGCTGGTGGTAGTAGTTTTGTTTAAGATCGTCTTCGGTTTTTTAATTTCAATTTCTGGAAGCTTAGCAGCCTGTGTCCACATCGCCTGTGCGCTTGTTTCAATGCCTAAAGCAATGACACCAAATTCAAAATTGCCATTTGCATCGACATAATCATAGGTTGTAGCCGTGCCAAAGTCGACGACTAGACAAGGCCCTCCATATTCATAATAAGCACCGGCTGCATCAACGATACGATCAGCGCCAACCGCTTTAGGGTTTTCTGCCTTGACCGAAATGCCGGTACGGATGCCAGGACCAACAACGATCGGTTCTTTATGCATATACTTACGAATACCATTCAAGAAAGAATGCATGATCTTAGGTACGACGCTGGAAATGATAACATCCTTGATATCATCGGCACTGGCTTTGGAAGCAGAGAGGAAGTTTAAGATCATAAATCCATATTCATCACTGGTACGTTTCATTTTGGTAGTCAGACGATAATTGCCAATCAATTTATCATCTTTATAAATTCCAATAGTAATATTCGTATTACCGATATCAATAACAATTAACATGAGGCTTGTCCTTTCTGTTTTTGTTTTTCTAAAAGAATCTGCAGGATCTTTTTCCCTAATTCATACTTGCTCATTTTATCTAATGTTTCCATATGATCTTGATGAATCAGTGTTGCGACATTTGTATCACCGGCAAAACCGGCACCTTCCACACGAAGATTGTTCGCAACGATCATATCACAGTTCTTCTTTTTCAGCTTGATGGTCGCATTTTCGATGAGGTTTTGTGTTTCCATGGCAAAGCCGCATAGCACTTGATGAGCTTTTTTATGCTCGCCTACATAAGCAAGGATATCTTCGTTTTTTACGAAACGAACTTCCAAGACATCCCCAGCTTTTTTTATTTTATCCTGTGCGATGGCTTCGGGACGATAATCTCCGACAGCAGCAGCTTTAATGATGAAGTCCTGCGTTTCATATTCCTGCTTGACCGCTTGAAACATCTCGGCAGCTGAGGTGATGGAAATACGTTTCACACCTGCAGGAACAGCTAAGGAAGTAGGACCGCTGATCAAGGTGACCTCTGCTCCCATATCTTTTGCGGCACGAGCTATTTCATAGCCCATTTTGCCAGTGGAATGATTGGTTAAATAGCGTACCGGATCCAAAGCTTCCTGCGTTGGACCAGCCGTAACTAAAACATGTTTTCCTGTTAGTAATTGTTCTTCCATCAATAGCTGTTCTACACGTTCTTCAATGATGGTAATATCTTCTAATTTTCCTTTACCGATATCACCGCATGCCAGAAAACCGCTCGCTGGTTCAAAGATTTCATAGCCATAAGAACGACATAGGTCTAAGTTTTTCTGGGTGATAGGATTTTCATACATACCGGTATTCATTGCCGGGCAGATGACCTTCTTACAGCTGGCAGCCAGAAAGGTTGTCGTCAGCATATCATCGGCAATGCCATGTGCTATCTTCGCAATGACATTTGCCGTCGCCGGAACGATTACAAAGATATCTGCACGCTGTGCGATGGAAATATGTTTGACACTGCGATCGGCTACTTTTTCAAACGTAGACACCATCACATTGTGTTTTGTCAGAGATTCAAAAGTGAGAGGGGTAATAAATTCTGTTGCATTCTTTGTCATGATGACTTCTACATCATACCCCTTTTTAATGAAATTGCTTGTCAACTGGGCTGCCTTAAATGCCGCAATGCCGCCAGTGACCCCCAATACAATCGTTTTTTTCATAAACGCACCTCTTCAGGATGTAACTATTTATTTTCATTTAAGTCTTAATCATTATAACGCAAACCGGAAAACACCACAAGAATTACTAAATGAAAAATGAGAAAAAATTCACAAGCACTGATTTCAGGGAAAAGATTATGTTTTTCGTAAGAAAAGAAAGCGTTTCATAGCGGAATCCGTTATAATATAAGTAAAGGAAGTGGTACTATGAAGGCAGTTACCGTAGAGACAATGCGAAAGATGGATGAGACAGCAATTCACACTTATGGAATTCCATCAACCGTCTTAATGGAACATGCGGCGATGGCGGTATGTGGCTACTTTTTAGCACATATAGAAAAAAGCAAACATGTTTTGATCGTTTGTGGTCCAGGAAATAATGGCGGCGATGGTTTTGCGTTAGCGCGTTTATTGGTACAGGAAGGTTATACGCATGTACAATTACATTGTTGTGTGGATTATGGGCATATGTCTTTGGATGAGGCCGTTTTTGCTAAGGTAGCAAATAGTTATCAGATTCCATGCTCACATAGTGAGGAACGAAAGGATATCGAACAACTCATACAGGATGCGGATATTATTGTAGATGCTTTATTTGGAACAGGCTTATCAAGAACGATATCAGGTTTTTATGATCGCTTGATTCTTCAGATTAACTTGGCTGATAAAATGGTTATCAGTATCGATATCGCCAGTGGTATTCATGGAAATAGCGGACAAATTATGGGATGTGCAATACAAGCAGATATCACCTTGACGTTTGAAAGCTATAAATTGGGGCAAATTTTATATCCGGGCAGTGCCTATAGTGGAAAGATCATTCCTTTATCTATTCAGATGCCGAAAGCCATCGAGCAAATGGCAGAGGGACTGCTTGTCTTAGAAGACGATCTTGTAAAAACGTTATTGCCGCAGCGTTCTTCTCATTCGCATAAGGGTACTTATGGAAAAGCGTTAATGATTGGTGGCAGCAAGGAGATGCATGGTGCAGTCACCATGGCGGCAAAAGCTGCTTTGCGCAGTGGAATTGGAACACTTACTTTATTTGTACCGGATTGTATTACCTTATTATTGGCCAGTAAATTGGAAGAAAGTATGATCATTGGGGCAGCCAGTGAAGATGGTTTCTTTGCCCATGATGCTATTACTGCCTTAAAACGCATTCTATCGCAATATGATATGATCATCATAGGAAATGGCATGGGACGCAATGAAGCAGGCAAAGAGCTTGTAAGAACCGTGTTAGAAAGTGATCGCCCATGTATTTTAGATGGCGATGCTTTATATGAAACAGGGAAGATTACCGCGGCTTTGCAACGTCCATATCCGACAATCTTAACACCACATGTAAAAGAAATGAGCTATCTCAGTGGACATAGTATCAAAGATATTCAACAGGATCCTATCGCCGTATTAAAGGAATTTTTACGTAAATATCCTTTTTCGACGGTTGCTTTAAAGGATGCACATACAATCATTGCCAATAGCCAGCAGATGTATTTGAATCTTGCCGGTAATCATGCTTTAGCAAAAGGGGGCAGTGGTGATGTATTGTGTGGTATCTTAGCCGGTCTGTTTGGACAAAGCAAAGATGCTTTAACAAGTGCTGCCTGTGCTGTCTATGTACATGCCTTAACTGCTGATTTATTACTTCAGGATGAAGACGCAAACAGTATATTGCCAAATGATTTAATTGCTTCTTTGTCAGAAACCTATCAGATCTTACGAGAAGAAGAATAACATCGCAAATTTCTGCAGTCAGCATAAAACAGCGATCTTAGCAATATAAAAAAGCGGAAATGGGATATGAGCAACGATGCGCTCTTATTGCCATAACCGTCTTTTTTTATGTAAACTATGCAAGGATTTGTACAAGGTAACCAAGTGTATACTTTTAACGTGTTTTAGTTTTAGGAAATATCACATGGTTTTTATGGATGCGTAAGTAGCCTTCCTTTTGCATCTTTGATAATTCATTTGATAAAGCACTGCGATCAACGCTTAAATAATCAGCCAGCTGTTGGCGGTTAAAAGGAAGATAAAAATCATTGCTGTGTTGTCGAGTTGCCTCAAAGGATAGATAGGATTGTAAGCGCGCTCGTATTGTTTTAGCAGAGGTATGGAAAATTCTACGCGATAGATTAAGATTTTTTTGTGCTGTCAATGTTAACAGATTTTGAATTAAAGCAGGGTGAGTAGAAGCAGCCTTGATCATAGCGTGGGCATCCAGAAAATAAACCTCACTATCTTCACTGGCACTCACGGTTACCAACATTACTTCATCTGGCAGACAGGCATAAGTTTCCGCAAAAATGGTTTTTGGACCAATACTATCTAAGACACTGCGATTGCCCCATAAATCATAGGTTTCTATTTGGATACGGCCAGATACAACAATTCCCAGTTCGCGTATCCTTTCACCGGCATGGTAAATGATTGCTCCTTTTGAGAATTGCTCTTTATGCATGCGAAGACGTGGCAGCAATGTTTCTAATTCTTGTGGAGCAATGCCTTGAAACAATGCTGTTTCTAATAGGAAAGAAACCTTCATGTTTTCACCTTTTGTTGTTTTAACAACATACTTTCTATTTGTATTGTAGTATACTGCCATTGTGATGTCAATAAAGGAGGAATTTCGTATGTTGCGAAAAATTATACAGATAGAGGAAGAACGTTGTGATGGCTGTGGGTTATGTGCTCAAGCATGTCATGAGGGTGCCATCGGCATGGTGAATGGAAAGGCAAAATTATTGCGTGATGATTATTGTGATGGTTTGGGTGATTGTTTGCCGGTATGTCCGCAAGATGCCATTCATTTTGTGGAACGAGAAGCGGCAGCCTATGATGAAGTGGCTGTAAAAGAACATATGGCAAAACGCAAACAGCAAGCACAGGGTACTTGTGCTTGTCCAGGAAGTGCTTCTATACAACTATCTCAACCCAAACCATCAACAGAGCTTAGCGGACCTTCTTCACAGCTTCGTCAATGGCCGTTACAGATACAGCTAGTACCATTGCAAGCACCATATTATGATGGAGCAGAATTATTGATTGCGGCTGATTGTACGGCATATGCTTATGGTGACTTCCATAATAGGTTTATGCGTGGAAAAACCACCTTGATTGGTTGTCCTAAATTAGATGTGGTAGATTATAGCGAGAAATTAACGGAAATCATCAAACGCAATGATATCCGTAAAATTAGTGTTGTTCGTATGCAGGTGCCTTGTTGTAAAGGGTTAGAGCATGCAGTCACTAAGGCAATCGCAAATAGTGGGAAGATCGTGCCATGTGATGTGATGATTATTACAAGTGAAGGACAATTACTGTAATAAAGCATACCAGCATAGCAAAAGTATGCATCTTATGGCAAAAGAACTATCAGACACAGTATGAAAAACATAAGTAATACATAGATAAAAGAAAAGATTCTAGAGCAAATCAGTGATGGATACGCGGATAGAATCTTTTTCGTTATTATGAATTTGAAAATAGGTTTATTCAAAATAGAAAAGCTCTTCAAATTTTTTATCTAATGCGATACATAAGATCAAAGCCAGTTTCGCTGTGGGATTAAACTGACCGGTTTCAATGGAGCTGATCGTATTGCGTGAAACACCCACCAGTTCCGCCAATTGACTTTGTGATAGCTTCTTTTCACTACGTACATCTTTTATATGATTTCTTAATATCAGCTGTTCTTTCATATTGTCATCCTTTCTATACGATGCTTAAATACCATTCTTATTAAGATGGATCATAGAATGATTCTATAGACATAAATGGCTGTGAAAAGAAGTGTCAGCACGCTATAAACAAAGAAAACGATACCTTCATGGCATAGATGCAAAGCCGCGTATTTTACATAAAACAAGCCTGCCATCATAGCACAATATACGGCCCAGTTGCTAAAACTTAAACTTCCCATAAACAAAAGTTCTAGGATACTAATTATAAAGCAAGCTACAAAACCAGTATAAACAGCAATGTTACTTGCGTTACGTAAAATATAAAGCTCTCTTTCATCCTTACCTTGCTGCTCTATGCGGCTTTTGGCAAGTATTTCTTCTTTTTCCATTATTTTTCCACTGCTTTCCTATTTATCCATTTTTGAAAATATCTTGTCTAATAGGAGATTGTTTATCCTTTCCATATAAAGACGATTAAATTCAGTATAGCACATATGCCCCAGCATAGCATAGGATAGATATTTTTATGCACTTTATCCATACGATATTTATATACATAATGGGCAAATAGAAAAGCTGCATACATAGCTAATATGTCATCAATACGTTGCCCTTTAAGAAATAGCTTGAGAAAGACAAGGATAAAGAAAACAATTGCCATTCCAACAGCACCATACATGAAGCCTTGGGTAGTGATATAAATTTCACGTTCATCTTCTTTTTGATATTCCTGCCTACTCTTCATTAAAATTTCATCTTTATTCATAAGTGTTCCTCCATTTGCCAAGTTTACTTGGTAAATATAGTATATCATGCCAAGTTTTATTGTCAATGATTATTGCAAAGTTTTCTTGGCAATATACAAGTGTCATCGCGTTATGTTAATGAAATAGTACTTTGTCATAAAACATAAAAAGCCGCATTTTAGCGGCTTAGGCATAAAGCTGTATGATGTATTGTTGATACTTTTGATACAATTCTTCATTCAACAAGGCATCCAAATACATGCCTTCCTCTTGATCTTCACGCTCTAGGATACAGGCTTGTTTCATCAAGGCTGCATAAATAGCGGTTTGTTCATAAGGAAGCTGTAATTTTACATGGTGTTCTTGGGCGAAAAGCTGTTTGTTTAAGGCCGATAATAAAGCATCCATATTATTTTTTGCCTTGGCGCTGATATAGAGCTCATGTCCTTTGCTATGAGGATAAGGATACTCTGTTTTATCACATTTATTAAAAACTGTTAGCATAGGAAGATCTCCAGCGCCGATTTCCCGTAAGGTTTCCATGGTAACAGCCATATGCTTTGCTTTTTCTTCATCACTGGCATCTACAACCTGCAAGAGCATATCGGCGTATTTTACTTCTTCTAAAGTAGAGTGAAAGGCTTCAATTAATTCATGTGGCAGCCGATTGACAAAACCAACGGTATCACTTAAAAGAAAGCTATGTCCATGTGGCTGTGCAATACAGCGAATGGATGTATCCAATGTCGCAAATAGCATATCTTTTTCAACAACCTGTTTTTCTTCTTTATGTGCACTGCAGCGCAAGAGTTGATTCATGATCGTCGATTTACCGGCATTGGTGTAGCCGACTAAGGCTACTAAGGGTAAGCGGGAACGCTGTCTTGCTCTTCGTTGGGTATGACGCTGCGCTTCTACTTTTTTTAACTCTCGATCCACCTCATGAATGCGGGCTTTGATGCGTCTGCGATCGAGCTCCAATTGCTTCTCTCCGGCACCTTTATTCTTACCACTGGCACTTTGTCTGCCTAATTGGGTATTTGCCCCAATCAAACGTGGTAAGAGTTTTTTTAATTGGGCACTTTCTATCTGCAAACGAGCAACCGGAGTCACTGCACGTTTTTCAAAGATAGCAAGAATCAAATCGGTACGATCCAGTACCGGAATCTGAAATATTTCCTCAAGATTTCGTATCTGTAAAGGAGATAGCTCCTGATTAAAGATGATAGTATCTACTTTTGTTGAGGTCAGATACGTTTGAATTTCTAAACATTTTCCTTTACCGATAAAGGTACGAAAGTTGATAGCCTTTAGCGGCTGTTTAAAACATGTTACGATGTTCATATCACAAGCTTTGATAAGCTCGATGAATTCCTCATTTTCTTCTTGCGGTGTATCAATATCTGCAAATACAACGATAATATCTTCCATATACGTCCTCCAATACTCTATATTGTACTATGAAGGAAGGAATTATTCGAATGATAATTTTCTAAAATAAGATATTTTGTTCTATTAGAAAGGTTTTGATCATTCAAAAACAGTCTTATTCACAGATTAGAATACGTTTAATGGAAGATACCATGGATAAGCGAATGGCACAGAAACAACCAACGGCCATGCTAATGGAATCACTGATAACAAAAGGTGCAGCTCCAATGGCAATGATACTGGAAATATCTTTAGCACTTCCCATATAATAGTTAAAAATCAGATACATATAGCCACAACCTATCAGATAAATAAAGCATAACGCACATAAGCAAAGTGGATATAGCTGATAAAAATGTGTAAGCTCATATTTATGACGAAGAGCTGAAATCAGACAAGCCGCAAAAGGGAAAGATAATAGGAAACCAAAAGATGGCTGTAAGACATAACTGAGACCACCACCGCTGGCAAAAACAGGTAATCCAACAAATCCCATCAGAAAGTAAACACCATAAGAGGCTAAAATTTCTTTTGGACGTAAGAGAATACCGGCGATAATCACCATCATCGTTTGAAGGGTCAACGGTATGATTCCAGTGGGAATTGTAATACGAGAACCCAGTATATATAAGATCGTAAAAAAGGCACATAGTGTTAATTGTTTTGTTTTCATTTGTAAATCCTCCTGTTCACGAAAGAGAGTATACTGCGACTTATTTTGATTGTCAAACTTTTTTTTACTTTATTGATAATTTCATAAACTATATGAAAGAGAGAAGATATTACATATTTTTTATTTGGGAAAGGGAAAATGAAAGTGTAAAAGAAAAAGAAAACTTGAAGATGGTTCGTTGAAAAATGATATGAAATATTATGAATCATCGTACGCTTACTGGTGGTGCCATTAGGCTACATGAGGAAAAAGGAAGACGATTTCTGCGAACCTAGGTGTTAAAAACAGCCTATTTTCAAGGGAAATGAGAGAAAAAGATAGCATTACAAATTATGTGAAACTATGTGAAAATTAAAATTTGACCATCAAACTATTTACTTTTGAATATCAAAGTATTAAAATACGTTTGAATTTCAAAATATTGGAATTCACCTCGACAACAAAAACACTATTAATCTCCTAGTTGAAATGTTATCTAGTTTTTAATACTAAAACTATTGACAATTAAAACTAGGAGTGTTAATCTTTTAGCAGTTACAGAGTAACCAGGAGGAACAAAATATGTTTGAAAAAGTAAAAGAAGTATTAGTAGAAGCAATTAACGTCGATGAAGATATGATTACTATGGAAGCAAACCTGAAAGATGATTTAGGTATTGATTCTTTAGCAGCAGTAGAGCTTTCCTTAGAGCTGGAAACAGAATTTGATGTCCGCATTGAGGATGAAGAGCTTGCGAAATTGGTAAGTGTTGCTGATATCGTTAAATTACTGGAAAGCAAGCAATAAAACGCAAAGCCAAGATGACTTGGCTTTTTTAAAATCTATTCATGGGAGGTAAAGCATGAACACAGAAACGATAAAAGAAATCATCAAGATCTTTGAAGATTCCCAATTAGCAAAAATGGAACTTGAAGCAGATGATATGAAAATAAAAATGGAAAAGCCGACAGGAAAAGAAGTAACCTATGCGCCAACTACGACGCTTCCCTTAGCTCCACAGCCTAAGGAAGCACCTGTGCAAACAGCTGTACAAGAAGAAAAAAAGGCAGGTTATTGGGTGAAAGCACCGATTGTTGGAACATTTTACAGCAGTCGCGCAGCTGGCAGTACGCCATTTGTGGAAATCGGTCAGAAGGTGAAAAAAGGCGATGTTCTTTGTATTATTGAGGCGATGAAAGTAATGAATGAAATTCATTCGCCAATCGATGGTGTCATTGCGGAAATCTTAGTTACGAATGAGTCTATGGTGGAATTTGATCAAGAGCTGATTCGTATTGGAGAGGCCGCATGATTCGCAGAATATTAATTGCCAACCGTGGCGAAATTGCTGTTCGCATTATTCGTACATGTAAAGAGATGAACATTGAAACGGTTGCGGTGTATTCAACAGCGGATAAAGAAGCATTGCATGTGCAGCTGGCAGATTATGCTGTCTGTATCGGGAAAGCAAAAAGCGCTGACAGCTATTTAAATATGAAAAATATCTTAAGTGCAGCATGCATGACGGGCTGTGATGCCATTCATCCCGGCTTTGGTTTTTTGAGTGAAAATGCCAAGTTTGCCCGTTTGGTTCAGCAATGTGGTCTAATCTTTATCGGTCCTAGTCCGGATATCATTGATAAGATGGGAGATAAAAATCATGCCCGTCAAGTAATGATAAAGGCCGGTGTACCAGTGATTCCCGGCAGTAAGGATATCTTGAAAACCAGGGAAGATGCGTTAGCTATGGCAGAATCCATCGGTTATCCGGTATTGATCAAGGCAGCGAATGGTGGCGGTGGTCGTGGTATGCGCAGAGCCGATTGTGCAGAAGAGGTCATGGATGCCTATGAAACGGCAAGAGCTGAGGCAAAGGTCTGCTTTGGGGATGATGCGGTGTATATGGAAAAATTCATCGTTGAGCCCAAACATGTTGAAGTACAGCTGATGGGTGATCATTTTGGCAATGTTTTGCATTTGTATGAACGTGACTGTTCTTGCCAGCGGCGCAATCAAAAGCTATTGGAAGAAGCACAATGTCATACACTGGATGCGAACACACGAAATCATTTATTACAGGACGCTGTCAATGCCTGCAAAGCAGTTGGCTATGATAGTGTAGGAACGATAGAGTTTTTATTAGATGCACGTGGGCAGTATTATTTTATGGAAATGAATACCCGTATTCAGGTGGAACATACCATCTCCGAGGAAATCACGGGAATTGATCTTATCAAAATGCAAATTCGCATTGCCGAGCATCAAAAACTGCATATCAAACAAGAGGATATTCCTTGTCTTGGACATGCCATCGAATGCCGCATCAATGCGGAAAATATTAAAATGAATTTTGCGCCTAGTCCTGGAACTATCAAATTTATCAACTTTCCCCAAGGACGCAATGTACGTGTGGAAAGTGCCGTCTACAACGGTTATCAAATTCCTCCGTTTTATGATTCCATGATTGCCAAGATCATTACCTTTGCGCCAACTCGTTTAGAATGTATCAAACGTATGCGCATTGCCTTGGAAGAATTGATCATTGAAGGAGTCGAAACCAATATTGAATTTCAGTATCTGTTGCTGCATCATCCGACATTTGTCAGCGGCAAGTATGATACCGGTTTTATGGAAACATTCATAAAGGAGCTGAAAGAGGATGGAACAATTATTTAAAACACGCAAGATGCGCTTGGATTTATTCAAAAGCCGTCGCAGCAGTGATCAGAAACAGCCGATTGATGTTCCTGAGAATCTTTTTCGCAGTTGCAGCGAATGCAAAGAAAGCATTCCATTTGAGGATCTAATGCATAATTTATATGTTTGTCCGCATTGTGGAGCACATTTAAAACTAACTGCGCATGAACGCATACGGCAGATCGTCGATGAGGGTAGCTTTGTGGAAATGGATAAACGTATGACGTTACTTGAGGGAAGAACATTCCCTGGGTATGAGGAAAAGTTGGAGCGTTTACAAAAAAAGACTGGTTTATATGAAGCAGTGGTTACCGGTACGGCAAAATTAGGTGGTATCAAATGCGCACTAGCTATTATGGACAGCAATTTCTTTATGGGCAGCATGGGGCAGATCGTCGGAGAAAAGATTACCCGGTGTATCGAATATGCGACGAAGAAAAAACTGCCACTTATCATTTTTTGTACAAGTGGAGGAGCGCGTATGCAAGAAGGTATTTTATCTCTTGTGCAAATGGCAAAGACAAGTGCAGCGCTTGCTAAACATCATGAGGCAGGGTTATTGTACATCAGCTATCTGACGCATCCTACCACCGGAGGTGTATCTGCCAGCTTTGCGATGCTGGGAGATATTATTTTGGCAGAACCGAAATGTCTGATTGGATTTGCTGGAAAGCGGGTCATTGCCTCGACTGTTAATGAAGAGCTGCCAGCTGATTTCCAAACGGCTGAATTTGTGTTGGAAAAAGGTTTTATTGACCGTATCGTGGAACGCAAAGATTCACGCAATGTGTTGATCCAACTGCTGCGTCTTCATGAAAGGAGAGTTTCATGGGATTAAGAGAAAGTGAGGCAAAGATTGCCTCTTTAGAAGCCTCTTTAGCATCCTTAGAAAGCGAGGATATCTTGCAAAAAGAGGCGATTGTAAAACAAATAGAAGAAATACGCCAAACGGCGTATACACATATGGATGCCTGGGATAGTGTATATCTGGCTAGACATCCCAAACGGCCCAAAGCGAGTGATTATATCGCCAGGCTGTTTGATGATTTTATGGAATTGCATGGCGATCGTTTCTATGGAGATGATGGTGCCTGTCAAGGGGGCTTGGCAAGTTTTCATGGGATTCCGGTAACGGTCTTGGCACAAAGCAAGGGAAAAACGCTGGAAGAAAATATGAAGCGTAATTTTGGAATGCTGCAGCCGGAAGGGTATCGTAAGGCCTTGCGTCTGGCAAAACAGGCCGAAAAATTTCATCGCCCGATCATTACGCTGGTGGATACCAGTGGTGCTTATCCGGGAAAAGGAGCGGAAGAACGCGGACAGGCAGAAGCTATTGCGCAATGTCTGCAAGTATTTGCCGATCTGAAAACTCCCGTTATTGCCGTTGTCTTAAGTGAAGGAGGCAGTGGTGGTGCTTTGGCTTTCAGTGTTGCGGATCAGATCATGATGTTGGAACACGCGATTTATTCGGTACTATCTCCGGAAGGGTTTGCCAGCATTTTGTGGAAAGATGAAAAGCGGGCAGCAGAAGCAGCCAAAGTTATGGAATTACGAGCACAGGATTTAAAACGTAAGGGTGTAATCGATACGATCATCAAAGAACCTTTGGGCGGTGCTCATCATGATTTAGATTATGTTATTGCCCAATTGGATGAAGAATTGCTGAAACAGTTGGAGCGTTTAATGAAAAAGAAAGAAAAAACACTGTTAAGTGAACGATATGAGAAATTCAGAAGGATGGGACAATCCTATGAAGGGATGTAAAGTAAAAGGGCTTGGCTATGCCAAAGCCAAACGGAAGGTAACCAATGATGAGCTATCAACTTATGTTGATACAAATCATGAATGGATACAGACACGTACAGGTATTGAAAGCCGCTATATTTCAGAGGATGAAAATACGAGTGATTTAGGTGTGAGAGCCGCGAAAATGGCCTTGCAGGATGCGCAAATAGATCCGAAAGAGATTGATCTGATTATTACGGCGACCTTTACGCCGGATAAAACGACACCAAGCACTGCTTGTCTGATTCAATCCAAACTTGGGATGAAGGAGCAGGCGGTCATGGCGTTTGATATTAATGCAGCATGTTCTGGCTTTCTCTATGCCTTACAGACGGCACACAGCTTATTAGCGATGAATCAGGCAAAATGTGCTTTGATCATTGGTGCAGAGGTTATCAGTAAACAATTGGATTGGGAAGATCGCGCTACTTGTATTATCTTTGCGGATGGGGCAGGAGCCATGGTCTTAAAGCAGGAAGATACCGCTTGTCGAATGTTTCACTATGCGCGCAGCATGGGGGATGAGCAAGGCATTATTCACAGTGATGCTCCACTTCCTCGTAAATTATTTGAAAAACAGATATATACACCATCCCTTGTCCGCATGAATGGCAGTGAAACCTTTCGCTTTGCCGTAAAGGCCATGCAAGAAAGCATGGAAGCTGTATTGCAACAGGCTGGTGTTAAGATGGAGGAAATCGATTGGATCATTCCTCATCAGGCCAATTCGCGTATTATTGCGAATGTGTGTCGTCGCTGTCATATTGATATGGCTCATGTTTATATGAATATTGCGGAGTATGGGAATACATCTGCAGCCAGCATTCCTTTAGCCCTTGGGGAAATGAAGGAAAAAGGTCTGTTAAATGAAGGGATGAAATTAGTATTAAGTGGCTTTGGTGCAGGTTTTACTTGGGCCGGAGCTTATATTGAGTTATAGAAAAGGTTCGCAATGATACGATGTATCAGGAACAAAAGGAGAACAATCATGTTAATCAATGAACTCTTAGGTATTCGCTATCCGATCTTTCAAGGAGCGATGGCCAATATCGCGACAGCAGAATTTGCGGCTGCGGTATCCAATTGCGGTGGTTTAGGCATCATTGCCACCGGTGCGATGGATGAGGTGCAGACAAGAGCTGCTATCAAGAAATGCAAACAATTGACAAAGCAACCCTTTGGGGTCAATGTAATGCTGATGAATCCGCATACGGAGGCAATCATGCAGGTGATCATTGAAGAAAAGGTTGCTGTTGTGACAACCGGTGCGGGAAATCCCGGACCTTATATCGAAGGATTAAAAGCAAGTGGCTGTAAAGTCTTTCCTGTTGTTGCCAGTGTGGCTTTAGCACGCCGTTTAGCAAAAAGCGGTGTTGATGGACTGATCGCAGAAGGTGGCGAAAGTGGTGGTCATGTTGGTGAAACCACGACAATGTCATTAGTACCACAGGTCGTAAATGCTGTATCTATTCCAGTAATTGCAGCTGGTGGTATTGCCAGTGGGAAACAATTGAATGCAGCGCTAAGCTTAGGGGCAGTCGGCGTACAGGTAGGTACCTGTTTATTGGTGAGTGAAGAATGTCCAATTCATGAAAATTATAAAAAAGCGGTGCTGCGGGCAAAGGATCTGGATAGTGTCGTGACCGGGCGTAATGCGGGGGCACCGGTACGTATCTTGAAAAACCAGATGGCGATCCAATATCTGAAGCTGGAACATGAAAATGCGCCAAAGGAAGAATTGGAAAAACTGACCTTAGGCGGTTTGCGAAAAGCCGTATTTGATGGTGATGTGAAGCATGGTTCTGTCATGATGGGACAGGTTGCCGGTATGTGTAAGGAAATTCGTCCACTCAAAGACATTTTCGCTTCCTTGATCCAGGAAAGTCAGGAAGAAATCATTACATTAAACGAAAAAGTAAAGGGATTAATTTATGCAGAATAGGATTCTTTTCCATAATGGAAAAAGCTTAGAAGTACCTGTGATACAAGGTGGTATGGGAGTTGGTATTTCACTATCTTCCTTAGCCGGTGCTGTGATGAAGGAAGACGGCATGGGGGTTATCAGTGCAGCACACCCGGGATATCGTAAACCGGATTTCTGGGAAAACAGCATGATCTGTAATATTCAAGCCATGCATGAAGAAATTGCAAAGGCAAAAGAATGGGCACAGGGAAAGGGCTTATGTGGTGTAAATATCATGGTGGCAAGTAAAGATTATGAGTTTTATGTGAAAGCTGCCGTTGATGCTCAAGCGGATGCCATTATTTCCGGAGCAGGACTGCCAATGCATTTGCCAGCCATTGTTAAGGATGCGGATATTTTACTAGCACCAATCGTATCCAGTGGCAGAGCGGCAAAGCTGATTTTGAAGACCTGGGATCGCCATCATCATCGCCTGCCTGATTTTATCGTCATTGAAGGTTCTTTAGCAGGAGGTCATTTGGGCTTTAAGAAAGAAGATCTTATCACAAATAAGGCAGAGCCTTTAGAAAAAATCTTAGCCGATGTAAAAGCCCTTCTTCCTGAATTTGAAGAACGCTATCAGCGACAGGTACCGATTTTTGTAGCAGGGGGCATTTATGATGCGCAAGATATCCGCCACTTTTGTGATTTAGGAGCTGCCGGTGTACAAATGGGCACGCGTTTTATCGCCACACAGGAATGTGATGCATCGCCTGCTTTTAAAGAAGTGATTGTGCAAGCCCAAAAGGAAGATATCGAACTGGTGAAAAGTCCTGCTGGATTACCGGGAAGAGCGGTGATGACGGATTTTATGCGTCAGGTAAAAGAAAAGCGTATAGCGCCATCCCATTGTATTGGCTGTATGTTGCCATGTAAACCGGCAACAACGCCATATTGTATCAGTGAGGCATTGATTCATGCCGTACATGGTGAGGTAGAACAGGGCTTAGTATTTGCAGGAGCCAATGCGTGGCGTATTACGGAAATCGTCACAGTAAAACAATTGATGGATGAACTAAAAGCAGCTTTTATTTAGGTTCATTTATATACGAATGAGTTATGAGCGTATCATCTGCATTCTAAGCAGATGCATGCCATCATATACGTAAGGAGGACATTCATGAAAACAGCCTTTTTATTCTCTGGTCAGGGTGCTCAGCATCCCGGCATGGGAAAAGATTTATATGACAACTACGCTATCGTCAGAGCCATCTTTGACAGCAGTACTTTAGATTTCGATGTGAAACAACTTTGTTTTGAAGGTCCAAAGGAAACTTTGGATGATACACAATATGCTCAGCCTGCAATCTTCTTACACAGCATGGCTTGTGCAACGCTGCTACGTTCTTTTGGCGTTGAAGCAGATGTGTGCGCTGGCTTATCATTGGGAGAATACAGTGCCTTATGTTATGCGAATGCTTTCTCAATTGAAGATGGTACGAAGATCGTTGCTCAGCGAGGCAAGATCATGGCCAATGCACTGCCTTCAGGAATCAGCAGTATGGCGGCTATTCTGATGTTAGAAGAAGCGAAAATCTTACAGGCTTGTGAAGAAGTTAAGGCGTTGGGCGTATGTGAAATTGCCAATTATAATTGTCCGGGACAAATCGTAATCACCGGGCATAAAGCTGCCGTTGAAGCAGCAAGTAAGCGATGCTTAGAATTGGGAGCAAGACGCGTGATTCCTTTACAGGTCAGCGGGGCGTTTCATTCTTCCTTATTACTAGATGCGGCTAAAGAGTTGCGTAAGGTCTTAGCACAATACAATATTAAACAGCCATCCATTCCAGTGTATCACAATATATCGGGAAAACCAGAGAAGACCGATCTGAACACAATCTTAAGTAAACAAATTGCACATTCTGTCTATTTTACGCAGACGATTGAACATATGCTGGAAGATGGTGTAGATACCTTTATTGAAGTTGGTCCGGGAAAAGCTGTCAGTGGTTTTGTGAAAAAATGTTGCAAAGGGCATGACGTAAAAATCTTGCATGTCGAAGATGAGGCAAGCTTGAAGGAATGCCTTAATGCATTGAAAGGATAGTCATATGGAAAGAAAAACAGCATTTATCAGCGGTGCTTCCCGCGGTATCGGAGAAGCTATCGCTATCACCTTATCAAAGGAATACGATGTCATCATCAATTATGCCAACAGTGAAGCAGGCGCAAAAGCAGTCTTAGCCAAGCTTGATCCAAGCGGCAAACATAAGATGATGCAATGTGATGTTGCCAATGAACAGGATGTTAAGGAAATGATGGATACCATCGTGAAAGAATATGGACATCTGGATGTCGTTGTGAATAATGCCGGCATCACGAAAGATAATTTATTATTAAGAATGCGTGAAGAAGAATTTGATGATGTCATTCGCATTAATCTAAAAGGAACGTATAACTGTATCCGCCATGTGGCAAGGATCATGATGAAACAGCGTCATGGCAAGATCGTCAATATGGCAAGTGTTGTCGGTTTATGCGGCAATATCGGTCAGGTCAATTATGCGGCTAGTAAAGGCGGTGTTATTGCGATGACCAAAGCGGTAGCAAAAGAGCTGGCACCTAGAGGCATCAATGTCAATGCTGTAGCCCCTGGGTTTATCCAGACAGCGATGACCGATACATTAAGTGAAGACGTACAGGCGAATGCCAAAAACAATATACCGATGAAAAAATTCGGCAGTGTGCAGGATGTTGCCAACGTCGTGAAGTTTTTATGCAGTGAAGATAGTGATTATATAACAGGACAAGTCATCGCAGTTGATGGCGGGATGGTGATGTAAATGAAAAGAAGAGTTGTCATAACCGGAATGGGTGTTGTAAGCCCAATTGGAAATAACGTAGAAGAAGTATGGGATGCTTTGCAGGAAGGCCGTTGTGGCATTGGAAAGGTTACCCATTTTGATACAAGTGAGTTTCGTGCGAAACTTGCAGGTGAAGTCAAAGATTTAGATATGGAACAATATTTCACAAAACGTGAATTGAAGTTTAATGATCGTTTTACCCAGTTTGCGCGTATCGCCGCGAAACAGGCATATGCTGACAGCGGTTTGTCTGAAGATACGATCAAGGCCGATGCCTTTGGGGTAATCCTAGGAAGTGGTATTGGTGGTATTGCAACGATTGAAGGTGCAAGCACAACTTTGAAAGATCGCGGACCTAGTCGCGTTTCTCCTTATTTTATCCCAATGGCATTGATTAATCTGGCACCGGGAAGTGTAGCAATTGATCTGGGAGCGAAAGGGAATGTTTCCAGTGTGGTAACAGCTTGTGCAGCGAGTACCAATGCTATCGGAGAAGCCTTCCATCGTATTCGTGATGGCTATGAAGATATCATCGCAGCCGGAGGAAGTGAAGCGAGTATTACACCGGTTGCCATGGCAGGCTTTGCCTCTATGCGTGCCTTACACGAGGGGGAAGATCCAATGCGTGCCAGCATTCCATTTGATGCGCAGCGTAAAGGCTTTGTAATGGGAGAAGGTGCCGGTGTGCTGATTTTAGAAGAATTGGAACACGCCCTTGCCCGTAAAGCAAACATCTATGGTGAAATCGTAGGATATGGAAGTACTTGTGATGCCAATCATATCACGGCTCCATTGGCCGATGGCAGCAGTGCCGCAAAAGCTATGCAGATGGCAGTAAAAGATGCCGCTTTGCAAATGCAAGATGTTGATTATATCAATGCCCATGGTACTAGTACACCGCTGAATGATTCCAGTGAAACACTGGCAGTAAAGAAAGCTTTTGGTAAGGATGCTATGAAGCCATATGTATCCAGCACCAAATCAATGAGCGGTCATTTATTAGGTGCCAGCGGTGCTTTAGAAGCTATTATTTCCACATTGGCAGTACAAAACGACTTTGTGCCGGCAACGATTAATTACCAGCATAAGGATGAAGCTTGTGACTTGAATCTGGTGGTCAATGAAGGCCTGCATACACCTGTGCATGTGGCAATGTCTAATTCCTTAGGATTTGGCGGTCATAATGCCAGCATTATCATTCGAAAGTGGGAGGAATAAATATGTTATACAATAGCAACGATATCCAAAAGATCATTCCCCACCGTTATCCTTTTCTACTGGTGGATCGCATTGAGAGCATTGAGGGAAATAAAGTTGTAGGAAGTAAATGCATCAGCGCAAATGAGATGCAATTTCTAGGACACTTTCCCCAGAAGCACATTATGCCCGGGGTACTGATGCTGGAGGCTTTAGCACAAACCGTGGCGGTGATGTTGTTAAGCAAGGAAGAGAATAAAGGAAAAATTGGTTTATTTGCCGGTATCAACAAAGCACGCTTTAAACGTCAGGTTATTCCCGGGGACAAGCTGACCTTGACTTGTGAAGTCACGAAAGAGCGCATGGGAATCGTCTTTGTGAATGCTGTGGCAACCGTTGATGATGAAGTTGCAGTCAGTGGAGAACTGATGTTTGCCCTCGATGAAGCATGATTATCAGTTACAGCGTTTTGATAAGCTGGACAGTACGAATGATTGGCTGAAACGCAACTATGCATCGCAAATGGATGGCAGTGTCATCCTTGCCAAACAGCAGACAAAAGGAAGAGGACGTTTTGAGCGAACATGGGAAAGCAATGAAGATCTGACCTTTTCTATTCTTTATAAACAAGCTTTTCCTTACCCTATCATTTTTCCTTTAGCACTTGTCAAGGCGTTGGAAAGCTTTGGCATGCAAGCAATGATCAAATGGCCTAACGATATCTTACTAAATGGTAAAAAAGTTTGTGGTATCTTAATTGAAACAGTGTATGAAGGCAGTCAAAAAGCCGCCATGATCGTTGGCATTGGTATCAATGTTACACAAAAAAAAGGCGAGCTGGCAGATAAAGCAGGCTATGTTGCTGTAGATAAAGAAGAACTGCTGCAGGCTGTTTTAACCCAGTGTGAAAGATGCAGACAGCTTCCTTTAGAAACCCTTTTGCAAACCTACCAGAACTATCATGTATTAAAAGGTAGAAAAATATGGTTGGATGATGTATTATGGGAGGTAAAGGAAGTAACAAGTGAGGGCGGTTTACGCATCTGCACTGCACAGACTACACGTATTTTGTGCAGTGAAGAAATCTCCTTGTCAAATATCTATAAGGAGCGTAACTTATGATCTTAGGGATTGGTTGTGACATAGTAGAAATCAAACGTATTGAAGTGGCTTTACAAAAGGATCATGTAAAACGTATTTTAACACCCAAAGAACAGGCATGCTGTGAAGATATGCCTTTCTTACGTAAGGCAGAGTGGGTTGCCGGGCGCTTTGCCGCTAAAGAAGCTATCTATAAAGCAATTCACGCAATACATGCCTGCACACTTTGTGATATTGAAATTTTAAGTGATGACGATGGTGCGCCTTATTGTACGATGGAAGAATATGCTATACAAGTTTCCATCGCCCATGAAAAGGCGTATGCGATTGCCTATGCCATCGTGGAGTCTAAGGAGATTGATGATTGATGTTTATATTAGGTTGTTTACGTATGCTATATCTGGTACCTGCATCTTGGTTAGATGCCTTTCTGGTGCGTAAGAAGCCCTTTGAAGAACGCTATGCCCATATGAAAAAGTGGTCAAAACGGATCATCAAAGCATTCCATTGCCGTGTTTGTATTGATGCACAGGGGGCCATACCTCAAGAAGGACCCTTGCTGTTTGTATCAAATCATCAAAGTGCATTCGACATGCTGTTACAGATGTCAATCATTACAACACCTTTTACATTCATATCAAAAAAAGAAAATGAAAAGCTCCCTTATGTGGCAAATTGGGCAAAGACATTGGAATTAATCTATTTTGATCGTGAAGATCGTGCCAGTGCTATCCACATGTTAAGAGAAAGTGCCAGACAATTAAAAAGCGGTCGTAATCTGCTGATCTTTCCGGAAGGCACGCGTGCAAGAGATGGCAAACTGCTAGAGCTACAAGCCGGTTCTTTACAACCAGCCTTCATGGCAAAAGCCACCATTATTCCTATGGTATTGGTAAACTCTTATGACTTTAAGCATGTCTTATTACATGGGGCAACATTTCAGGTTAAGTTTTTAAAAGCAAGAAGCTATGAAGAATATCGCAAGGAAAAAGCAGAAGGACTTTGTACGATATTGCAAGAAGAAATGCAAGAAGCCTTACAGGAGGCTACATGTTAACAAAGCTTATGCAAAACAGAATGATAAACTAGAATAACAAAGTGATGAAGATGGGATAGACCATCTTTTTTGTTGTGTGGCAGGCATGCCACATATCTAGGGTGAAAATCCCTCGGGGCGTAGTTATCGACGAACCCAAGAGCGACTTGTAAGTTTCGTATCGTGAGGTATGGAAGAGAGGAAGCAATAGCGAAATCATGGCTTAACGGACAGGAAGTCTGAACATTAAGTTTGGATGGCTGATAATAAGGCGACATTAGTGGATGAGATGGCAACAAGCATCAAAGTCCAAAAGATAACCGTAACCTAATGGCGTAAATCAGATAAGTAACGAGGAAAGGAAACTAAAACAGCTAACAATCAGAAAGCACGCAATGGCTTTAAAAGAAAGAATAAGACGACTGAACCAAGTAATACGAGGATGGATAAACTATTATTCTATATATAATATGAAAACACATATGACAAAGATAGATGAACATCTTCGTACAAGACTGCGAGCAATCATATGGAAACAGTGGAAAGTACCCAGCAAGCGACAGTGGGGATTACAAAAGCTTGGGATTAGAAAAGATAGAGCAAGACAGACATCGTATATGGGAGACCATTATCAATGGGTCGTAACCAAAACATGTGTGGTAAGAGCAATATCAAAAGAAAAACTAGCCCAAAAAGGACTAGTCAGTTGTTTAGACTACTATATAGAAAGACACACTTTGAAAGTAAAACGAATCGCCGTATACGGAACCGTACGTACGGTGGTGTGAGAGGGTGATTTATTTCACCCTACTCGATTTAATAACTTATAATCAACGTACTAAGATACTTTGCTTGATTTTGTTTAATTACGACGGTTTTAAAAGTCTTAATAAGTAAAGAAAAGGCTAGCTAATGTTGATGGTATGATTATTTTGATAATACGTCAGGATGTTCGTAAAATAGTACTTTATAATACAATCTGATGAAAGTCTAAAACCCTGCTTTTTTTCAGGTTATTTTCTTTCAATGTATAAAAAAACAGTTGGTTTCAAGTTGAAATTAACTGTGTAATAAAGTATAATTCTTTAAATAAGGATACTTTCTATCTGCAGTTTATCATAGAGGAAAGGGAAACGACGATGAAGAAACTACTGCTTTTGTGCATGCTGCTTTGTGTTGGTGGCTGCTCAACTGAAAAACAAAGGGAAGAAAACCGATACTATTTTTTGTTTGCTACCCCATTAAAAGAACATAAAATTTGGCTAGAAGCGGAAAAAGGTTTCCGTGATGCGTGTAATGTCTATCAGCTGCATTGTGATTGGGAAGGACCAACGACAATTGACACGGAAGAGATGAATCAAGTAATAGAAACAGGCATTATGCAAAAAGCGGATGCAATTATTACACAAGGGGTTGTTAGTGATAAGCTCTTGAAGAAAGCAGATAAGAAGCAAATACCGGTGATGTTGGTAGATAGTGATATGCCAAGCTCTAAACGATTTGGTTATATTGGTAAAGATTTCAAAAAACAAGCTACTTTACTGCTAGCTGATGTAGAAAAGCAGTTTGGGAAACAAGCACCATTAAAAATTGCTATTCAAGTAGCTGAAAAAAATTTTAATATCGCGAAGCAGCAAATAGCACAGGTTGAAACGATTTTTGCACAACATGCAGGGGGTTATCGCATTGTATCTATTAGTGAATCAAAATCAGATAATGTCCGGGCAAAAAAAGAATGGGACAGTGTTATGGAAGAACATCAGGATATCAATGTAGCTATTAATTTTGCAGGAGAATCTGCAAGCAGCTGTTATGAAGCTGCTACAAAATATAACATACGGGAACAAATGTTAATATATGGGGTAGATGAAATGGATGAAACCATACAGCTTATTAAAGAGAAAAAAATCAATGGCAGTATTGTTGTGTCTTTTTATGATTATGGCTACCAAAGTGTTGAAATGCTGTATGAAAAAATAAAAAACAAACAACAGAGTGTATCTTCCATACATTATGCAAAGCTTATTTTAGTAACTGCAAATAATGTGGAAACCTATAAAAAGGAGCTTATATCAAAATGAAGACATGGAGCTTAAAGCGCAGAATCAATATAACCGCAGCTGTCATGTTCCTTTTGGTAAGCACGATGATGATTGCCTCCAACATGATCAACTATCATACGATGAAACAGTATGATAAAGCCCTTTCTGCTTATCGTCAGTTAAATAGTTATTATAATCATATAGATGCGGCAACCAGTGATATTAAAGATTATTTATATACAGAACAGAATAAGGCATTGCAAAAATATAAAGAGGAAATGCAAAGAGCTACTACCTATATTCATGGCTTACAAGATGACTTTGTATCCGATGAAAGCTGGCGCTTTGATTTATTAGAAAACATGACAAGGTTTTATGATGAAGAATGTCAAAACACGATTCATGAATATCAAAATGATAAAGGGAATTATACAGCAGTTTATAATGCTTTACTACATTCTCATGATTTAATCGCTAGAACGTCAGATCGCTTTTATAATGTGATTACCAACGAGATGACCTTACAAAAGACCCAGATGGATGCAAATCAACATGTGACTTTTGTAGGAACGATCATTTTACTGCTCATTGTCTTATGCTGGTTGTTCTATTTTGGCTTTTTTATGAGCGTATCTTTTATTAAACCATTATACGTAATTTTGCAAAATATTAACAAGGTAAAAAAAGGTGAATATGATCTAAGTGATATTTCAAGCACAGGGAAGGAAATGGAATCACTTTGCATCGCCTTAAATGAAATGGCTATTTCAGTGCAAAATGAAATTGCAAGTACAAAAGAAAAAGCAGAGCTTCAACATCGCTTATTAGAAACAGAAAATGAAAATTTACGCAAAGATGAACAGTTAGCCCAAAGTGAATTGCGTATGTTACAAAATCAGATTAATCCACATTTTCTGTTTAACACCTTAAATATGATTTACAAACTAGCATTGAGTGAGAATGCGGATAATGCTGCTGAAATGATAGAGCGGACGAGTCGTTTATTACGTTATGGATTAGATAAACAAAATCGGCTGAGTGATTTACAAAGCGAATTAGTGTCGGTTGCCAATTACATGGAAATTCAACAGAAACGCCTTGGTGAACGTGTGCAATTCAAGCTAGAGGTGCAAGAAGGCATACCGAATATTGCAATCCCAGGTATGATTTTACAGCCACTTGTTGAAAATGCTTTAAAGCATGGATTAAAAGATTGTAAAAACGGTGGCGAGATTTTAGTGAGTGCCTCATATACAGATGAAGATATCTTGCTGTCGGTCTCTGATAATGGTACCGGTATGAATCCAGTAGAATTAGAAGAGTTAATTTTAAACGACTATAAGAAATATGATGGTGAAAATCATTTTGGTCTATATAACGTGGTGAGAAGAGTTGAGATGGTTTGTGGAAATAATGCCTCAATTTCAATAAATAGTGATGAAGACTGCGGTTTTGAATTGATAATTCAAATCCATATAAAAGATGAGGAGGAAGCATATGTTTCAGATATTGATAGCGGAAGATGAAGAAATTGAAAGAAACTCACTGGTTTCTATTTTAAAAGACTCGATTCTGGAAATTGGTGAAATATACAGTGCTAAGGATGGACAAGAAGCGATTGATCTATATCAGCGCTATGAACCGGATATCGTTATTTTAGATATTAATATGCCGGTTTACAGTGGTTTAGAATGTGCAAGAATCATCAAAAATATTTCACAGAAAAATGTAAGTTTCATCATCTTAACCTCTTATGATTATTTTTCATATGCGCAAGAGGCAATACGTTTAGGAGTAGAAGACTTCTTATTAAAACCATCAACACCGCAAATGATCATCCATAGTGTAGCAAAGGTGCTGGACCGCTTAAAAAGTGAAAAAAGCCGCTATTATGAAACGAGTGAGCTATTGAAAAAGGTGGATAATATGCGTTCATCTTTAGAAAATGAATGTGTGCAGCAGATTTTATCTAACCAAAGTGAGCTAGTTATCCAGAAAACTTTGAATTTATTGCATATGTCAGTAAAAAACGGTTTATGTATCGTGATTGATGGTATTCGTCTAGCAAAAAGCAAGCAGGAAACCTTAACCAATCAGATTGGTGATTTAGGTTTGTTTTGTCTGCTGGGATATCGTAATGCACAATTGATTTTATTTTTGCTGTCCTATCAAAATATTACAGAAGAAAATTTAAAGCAGATTGCTGATTTGATGGAAAAATATCAGTTTTTCGATTATCCGATTGGCCTTGGTACATTGAAAGATCATCTTGAAGGCCTATATCATTCCTATTGTCATGCACTTCAACAATTAACACATATGAAAAAGAGCGAGTTTACACTTCGTAATAAGGAAATGGTACAGCGTGAGCTTCAGGCAGATAGTACGCAGTGGATCAAAAAAATGTTGCCGGCAATCGAGCAGCACGATGATGAAAAAATTAAATCCATACTACATGATTATGCTTCTTATCTTCATAGTTTTCCAGCTAGGCAGATCAACGAACAGGTTGCTGAATTTATCGTTGGTGTTTTAGAAGCTGAACAAAAACTACATGATATTTATATCGATAAGAAAGATGTTGAAATACGTAAAATAAATGATACAGATAAATATTATAATTTAGAAATTAATCTTGTCTATGCGATAGCAATGATTCGCAATTGTGTGAAAAACTTGCTTTATCAAAATAACAGCTATTTAGTACGACAGGCTTTAGAATACATAGAAAATAACTATAATAAAGCAATTAGCCTTAATGATGTGGCTACCCAATTAAAGGTAACACCATTTTATATCAGCAAACTATTAAATAAACAGGTGGGGAAAACCTTTACAGATATTGTGAATGAATTTCGGATTGCGAAAGCAAAGCAGTTGCTGAAAGATGGGGCTATGGCAAAAGAAGTGGCAGCACAGATAGGATTTCAAAGCTCCAGTTACTTTGCGAAAACTTTTAAGAAAAATGTCGGTATCACACCGATTGAATATCGAGATATGTTCATTGAATGATGTAAATTACTGCTTATTTATTTATAGAGATAAGAACTTTTAGTTGGCCCTTTTGTGCCAACTATTTTTTTGTATCTTTATATGACTTTTCTTAAAGGAGTAGCAATATTTTATTATCTTTAGCAATATTTTACAATCTATGCAAGATTATAATAAAAACAGTGAAAGGTAAAGAGGAGGAAACTATGAAAAAGGTATTCAAATTGTTTTTGGCTGCCTGCATGACGGCAGGAGTTTTTACAAATCTTCCTGTTAAAATTGCAGCAGCATCTAAGATAGCGATTGATGCAAATTCTGTAACTGCTATGGGACAGGCATCCGCTCATCCAGTTTCTAACATCGTTGATGGATCTAAGAGCACCAGTTGGAAATCAATGTCCGCGAATGGAGAAGGCAGCACGATGGAAGAGCAGTGGAAAAGCAGAATGCGTGATCACTATCGCTATATTGATATTAAGCTTGATGGAACATATGATCTCTCACAAATTAAGATTTTTACCAATGTAGATGATTCTTACAGTAACTATTACGTATATGCTTCTGTAG
The DNA here is from genome assembly GCF_964249515.1 of Eubacterium sp. 3_1_31. Classification (NCBI taxonomy): domain Bacteria; kingdom Bacillati; phylum Bacillota; class Clostridia; order Eubacteriales; family Eubacteriaceae; genus Eubacterium; species Eubacterium sp. 3_1_31. The sequence goes on along the minus strand of NZ_CAXUBY010000003.1, from coordinate 64,488 downwards.
ATGGAACGAACTTTGATAAGATTATTTCTAAGACAGACAGCAATGTGGCAACGGCACAGGGAGATACGCATAATGTAAACAAGCGTGCATCCTATTTACGTTTAAATATGGCATATAACTCAAAAGGCTACCAAACAAATCTGGCAGAGATTGAGGTATATGGAACAAAGGTAAATGACACCGTGCAAAAGCCAGCGGCTATCAAAACAAGTAATTGGGAAGGCAGCAGTTGGCAAAAAGAATGGGATAAATTTGAAAGTGATGAAACTTATGCAAATCAAAAGGTGTTAAATGAAGCAAGTGCTTTAGTAGGCCGTGTAATAGGTTCTAAATGGCAATCTTCTTTCAAATTTGAATTACGTTCTAAGATGAATGGCAGAGATGTCTTTGAAATTGAAGATGGTGGTAACAATACCATTATTGTACGTGGAAATAACGGTATTTCATTAGCTAGTGGCTTCAATTATTATCTAAAGAACTATGCTATGGTGGATTATAATCCATTATTTGACAGCAATACGGAAATGAAGAAGGGGATTGTTCCTGTCGGAAAGAAAATCGTAAAGGATACACAGTATGAATATCGTTACGCTTTGAACTTCTGTACATATTCCTATACCATGTCTTTCTGGAATTGGGATCAGTATGAAGAATTTATTGACTGGGCTGCTATGAACGGTGTAAATTTGATGCTGGACATCGTGGGGCAGGAAGAAGTACTTCGTCAAACTTTGAATAAATGGGGCTATAGTGATGAAGAAGTAAAAGAATATATATGTGGTCCTGCATATTTTGCTTGGTTCTACATGCAAAACTTATATAGCTATGGTGGACCATTACCTGATAATTGGTTTGAGCAACGTACAGAATTAGCTAGAAAAATGCATGATCGTATGCAAACTTATGGCATTTCTCCTGTTGTTCAGGGATTCTCTGGACAGGTTCCAGATAATTTCGATAAAAAACAACCAACTGCTTTAATTACGGAAATGAAAGATTGGGTAGGCTATACACGTCCTTCTATCATTCAGCCATATATTACAGAAAATGATGCAGCTAAGGGTAAAGAAAATTTATATCCACAAGTAGCGAAAGATTTCTATGATGCACAGAAAAATGTATTTGGAAATGTAACAAATTATTATGCAACCGATCCTTTCCATGAAGGCGGAAATCCATCCGGCTTGGATTTTGCAGAAACCTTTAAACAAGTGCAAACTGAGATGTTAAAAGCAAACGAAAAAGCTGTATGGGTCATGCAGCAATGGCAAGGCAATCTAGATGCGACAAAACTAAGCGGTCTTCTGAAGCCTTCTCAGGCATTGGCACTGGATTTGCAGACCGACTTAAACCCACAGAATGGGGTAATGGAAAACAGTGAAACACCTTGGTTATGGTGTATGCTGCATAACTTCGGCGGTCGTATGGGAATGGATGGAAATCTTCCAAATGTTGCTAAAAATCCTGCTATCGCTATGAATGAATCAAAATACATGAAAGGTATCGGCATCACGCCGGAAGCTTTAGAAAATAGTCCGGTTGCTTATGAGTTATTATTTGATATGACTTGGACAAAAGATCCAATTGATGAAGATGCATGGATTGCTAAATATGCACAACGTCGTGCAGGTGGAACAAGTGAAAAGCTGCAAGAAGCTTGGAAGATTCTAAATGAAACTGCTTATGGAGCAAAACAAGAGTCTTATCAAGGGGCTGCAGAAACGATTATCAATGCAACTCCAAGAGATAGCTTCCGTTCTGCATCTACATGGGGACATAGCAATATTACTTATGATAAGAAAGAATTTGAAAAAGCTCTGCAATTGCTGATTGATAACTATGATGACTTTAAAGCCTCTCCAGCTTATCGCTATGATTTAGCAGATGTAGCGGATCAGGTATTATGTAATGTAGCAATTGAATATCACTCTTTAATGGTAAAGGCAAAAAATGAATCCAATGCAGATGATTTCCGTAAATACTCAAAGAAATTCCTAGAAATAATTGATCTTTCTGATGAAATATTAGGTTCTAGCGAAGAATTTATGGTAGGAAACTGGATCAATGATGCTCGAAATATGATGAGTGATGGGGATGATTGGACAAAGGATCTGTTTGAATTTAATGCACGTGCAATGGTCACAACATGGTCTGGCGAACGCAGCTCCTTAAATAATCTGAATGATTACTCCAACCGTAAATGGAATGGTTTAACAAAAGATTTCTATGGTAAACGTTGGAAAATCTGGATCGAAAATCGTCAAGCGGAATTAGATGGTAAAGATAAGGATCCTGAAAATAAGGCAATTGAGGATGCAGGTTGGTTCTTATATGGCTGGCATTGGGCGAATTTGAAATCTGATGATGGCTATAGTTATGCGGATAAGGCAGATTATAGTAAACTGAAAACAAATGCTCAAAAGGTAGCTGATAACTATACAGTAGCAAAACTAGAAGAAGAGGGTACAACAACAGAGGATAAGGTAAATATCGCACTTGGTAAGGTATTTACATCAAATTCGACAGCTGTGTCCGGTGAATTAAAAGATATTACAGATGGCAACTATGGTAGTGAATGGGTAGCAAAAGGTGATGGTCCACATGTACTGACATTAGATTTACAAGGTACTTACGATATCACGGATATGGATCTTGGTATGAAGCAGGCCGCTGGTAACTATCCTAACGATTATAAGATTGAATTCTTAAATGCAGAAACAAATGAGTGGGAAACCATAGCAGAAGCTACAAATGAAAATCTTGGTTCCAATACAAATTTCAAAGTTGAAAAAGTAGCTACGCAAATGCGTTTCACCATTACCACAAAAGATTCTTTAAAACCAGTAACACTTGCAGAAATTAGCATTTACGGTACACAGAAGGATTTACAGACATATTACAATATTGCGAAAGGTAAACCGGCAACATCAACAATTGCCACTGCAGAAGATGCTTCCTTGGAATATGTAACTGATGAGAATACGGAAAATCTGTGGAAAACGGGATGGTCTGGTTCAGAAAGTGACATGTATCCTTGTACATTAAGTGTTGATTTAGAAGGCATTGGCTCTGCTGAATTCATTGAGCTTTATTTAGAAAAAGCAGGATTGCCTTATAAATTTACGGTAAGTGTCATTCTAGAAGATGATAGTGAAGAAGTTGTATTAGATATGAGTGACAATGCGGAAGCATTAACCACGCGTTATTTTAAGATTCCGGTAAATAAGAAAATCAAAAAAGTCAATGTAAATTATCTTGGCCGTAATGGCAAAGGTGAATTCTCCGCAGCTTCTCCGGCATTATCAGAACTTAAGGTTCTTTCAACAAAGGATGAAGTAACCGGTGGAAAAGTTAATTTAGCTTTAAATAAGACAGCTTATGCAGATACAACACAATATGGTCGTAATGTACAAAATATGATTGATGGAAACCTTGATACTTTATGGGTATTTGATGGGGATGTATATGGACCAATCTGGGATGGAACAGGAACTTTAGATAAAGATCCTATCAAAGCAGGTGTTGATTTAGGTAAATCTTATATGGTAGATGATATTAATCTAGCATTTGAAAAAGGCGAAGAAAAATGGTATTTCTTCAATGTCTATGTGTATCCAGAAGGCAGTGATACAAGAGAAAAAGTACTGTCTGTAACAACAGATGACGTAAACGATAGTACTCCAGACAAACATCCATATAACATCAAAGTGAATAAGCGTATTCATAAAGTTGAAGTTGAATTTATGGGTAAAGTTGCCAATAAGAACGGATGGTTCGATATTGCTGAATTAGAAGTCATGGGCTATGAGGAAGAAAGCAGTAATGAAGTTATCTTTGGTGATGGAAAAATTGAAAATGTAACAAATTCTTATGCAAATACGGTAGATGGTGATAAAGATACCTTCAACAAAGTAACAAAAGATGAAGATATTGTTTATAATCTTGGTAATCTGTATTATGTAGATAAAGCACAATTTACTTTTGAAAAGGCTGGCCTTGGTCTGAAATATGTTGTATATACGGAAGATAATGACGGCAACCGTACGTTGGTATTAGATAAGTCTTCTACTACCGAATTACTTGAAAATCGTACAATTGAGGTTCCAATACACAGAAGTGCAACAAAAATTATCTTTAAGCATCTTGGTAACAATGGTAAGGGTGATGCATACTTAGCAGAAGAACGTCTGTATGAGGCAGAGTTCTTTATGGGAACTCCAGAAAATGTAGCGCTAAAAGCAAAAGTAACTCCTGATGCTGCAAAGGTTATTGCGGATGCTAAAACAGATACACTTTATACTGCGGCAAAAGATGAGGTCATTACAATTGCTTTAGATAAGCCGGCAGATGTAAACATCTTCCAGTTATTAACAGCAAGTAGTACAAAAGCATTAAATGCACCAAAAGTATTAATAGAGGCACATAACCCTACGACAGATAAATGGACAACTGTTTATGATGGAAGTGACAATGATGATGCAAATCCGGCATTGATGATTTCGCTGAAAGAAACAGCATTTATGGATAAAGTGCGCTTAACCGTACTAAGTGATAGTTTAGACATCCAAGAATTTAGAGCATATAAAGTGGATACAAGTGTTCCTTTGATGGCATATATTGCAGAAGTTAAGGATGTATTAGACTCTAAGTCTTATGATAATACGAATGGTAGCTATAAAGAAGAAGCAAAACAGGCTGTGTTAGATGTTATTGCGAAAGCAGAAGCCGCAAAAGAGGAAGGTTTAAATTCCGCTGGTGTAGATGAGTGGATCAATAAAATCAAAGCTGCTATGAATAAATTCTATAAAGATGGTGTCGTATATATCGTACGTGATGCATTGTTAACAGAAATTTCTAATGCTGAGATCGTGTTGAAAAAAGTTGAAGATACCTCAGTTACAGCAGATCTAAAAGCATTATATGATAAAGCGATGGCAGTATATGAAAAATACAAGTCCACACAAATGGAAATTGATGAAGCTGCAGCAGCGCTTAAGAAAGAAACTGAAAAAGTAATTGCTTCTTTAGAAGCCGATGAACAGTACAATATTTACTTAGCATTAGCAAAAGATGCTTATAAGAATGCTGAAGTTGGCGAAGCTCATGGACAAATTCCTGAAAAAGCAAAGACTGCTTTAAAAACGGCGATTGATAAAGCAGAAGCAGATTATGCAAATGCCAATAAAAATGTAGATGTAATCAAAGGAATTGCAGCTGATTTAAAGAAAGCTGTGGAAGTCTTTGAGGCAAGTCGTGTACAAGTAGATAAAGCAGCATTATTGAATATCATACAGCAGTGTGCAGATCTTGTTAAAGATGAATATGATAGCACAACATGGAAAGCATTACAAACAAAATTAAAAGATGCAAAATCTGTATATGATACAGAGAAAGTTACACAAAAACAAGTAAATGAAAAAGTAGACGCATTGAAAAATGCAATAAAAGGCTTGAAAAAATTGGATCGCTCTGGATTACGTGCTACACTGGATAAAGTGAGTGCTCTAGAAGCAAGTAAGTATACCGAGGATAGCTGGAAAGCTTTAGCATCTGAAAATAAAAAAGCTATTGCAACATTCAATAAAGAAGAAGTAACGCAAGCAGAATTAGATGAAGCAAATAGTCGTTTATTGGCTGCTATTGATCAGTTAGAAGTTAAAAAGGATGATGTAAATGATAATCCTACAAAACAGACGCTAACCTCAAATAATGTAAGTGTTACAGGACTCTTTAAACCAAATACCAAGCTACATGCTGATTTATTTACAGCAAGTCAGTTAAAAGCATTGCTGAATAACATAAAAGATACTACATTTAAAAAGCAATACAGTGTTGTTCAAGCATATGATCTATATTTAAAAATTGATGATAAACATCTTTCTTTAGGTAAAGGTAATGCAGCTTCTATTAGTGTACCAAAAGGAAATGAAAAAGATGAATTAAGTATTGTCGCAATAGATAAAAATGGCAATGTCACAGTATTGTCAACGGAAAAGAAGAATGGTAAATTGAGCTTTAATACAACAGAAGCATCTTATTATGCGATTGTAAAAAAGATTGAAGCAGAAAATGATAAGCCAAATGGTGACGTAACAGATGACAAGCCAAATCACGGTGATGATACTGATAAACCAAACGATGACAATAACAAACCAAATAGCGGTGAAAATACGGATAAGCCAAATGGTGATGTAACAGATGACAAGCCAAATCATGGTGATGATACTGATAAACCAAACGATGATAATAACAAACCAAATGGCGGTGAAAATACGGATAAGCCAAATGCCGGTGGAACTGACAACAAGCCAAACAATGGTGGAGAAACAACAGATGGTCCGTCAAGTAATCCATCTGTAAATGATGGAAATCATACGACAGATAATAAACCTACCAGCAACATTGCCAATGATGACGATGTTAAGACTGGAGATTCAACAAACACGACTGCTCTATTATTACTACTGATTATTTCAGGTGGAGCTATTCTGTTAATTGTTAATCGAAAGAAAAGAAATAAGCAAGCATAAGATATAAAAATCTGTATTGCATATCTCAACATGAGTTTCATTAAAAAATCCCTCGGAAATAAACGTCTGTTTATGGATGGGGGATTTTCACAATATAGGCCTATTAGAATTGGTAATCTGAAATAGTATGGGGTATAAAAACACGGGGTATAAAAAACCGTGGTGGAAAAAGTTCCCCATAAATTGTAATGAATGAAGAAGTGCTAAAAATCTAGAAGTAAGAAGAGCACTTCTTTTTACATTACATTTTGAAATAAATATCATCATTAAGAGAATACATCACTTTAGCTCTGAATCGATTCCAATTGTTGATTTAACTTGATTTTATGAGCTAAATTTATTATTATCATATTGTTCTTATGAACGGATAGAAAGCAAACTTTGGTCGGGGAGATTTCTATCTTTTTTTATCCTTTTACGAAGATATGTTATAAATGATAAAAACATAAAACCCCATAAAATGTATAGAAAAAAACTGAAGCACCACATGTTTTTGCGATGGATTTCAGTTCCCCATGTTTTTTTAGATATTCCATAAGAGAATGACGTTTTTTTTTCGGTAATTTACTATGCATGGTTATAAAAAAATAATAGTTATCCTTTTGTAAAGAAGGTAAGCTTAAGATGCATCACTAGAAAAAGGGAAATAATCTTTCATCACCAACTAAATTCTGAAAGGGTTTCTTTTCTTTTTTTATGCTAAGTGATATATTTGTTATTTATTATTCAATTTTTCCGTTATTTATAGTAACTCTTTCAAAAAGCTAAACATCATTAAGAAAAAGGCTGTTGCATTTGGTATGGTTGCATCGTCATTCGCCTTGTAATTTCTGGAAAAACATTTTATAATCCATATGTGAAAACCTTTACAATACGACGAAACGTTCCCTTTTTTAAACAATTCCTATGTTGAAAACGGGTGTTTGCACAAAACCAAATGGAAAGAAAGATATAAAATGCATAAAAGGATGGAAAGGAGATCGGTGCATGAAAAAATTTATCCAAAGAGGGATGACGATATGTGTCTTGTTTACTTTAGTTTTAATGCTGCTTCCACATGAAATGTTTGCTATACAACCAAGCGCGGATACATCTTCAATAGCAAGCTTTGAAATGAAATGGACGAGCGCTGCTGTAGATGGTTGCATTGAATATGATGCAAATGATGTAAGTAAAGTTACACTAACACCTGCTGAAAATAAAGCAAAAGCTGCAGGTACATCCATTACCGCACAGGTAAAAACAGAATTCACGCAAGCAAACATTCGTCCAGGTGAAATTGAGATAATATTACCGAAAGCGATTTTCATTGATAGGTCAGGACAGCAGACAGGTAATTTTTCTATTGGTTTACCTGATAATGGAGATCAAAATAGTTTTTATTATAAGATATCTGATGATGGCAATAGTCTTATAGTGACAAATTCGCAAGAAATTACACAGGCGCATACACTGATCTTTGATATAACGTATTATACTTATAATGAAGCTGTAAATCAAAAACCAAGTGCTATTTCATCAGGTTCTATTGGTAAGGTACAGGCGGAACTATATAGGAATGGTACATTATTACATAAAGCGGATGAATTGCAGGTTACCCAGATCACAAAATCAGATTTGATATCCTTAACAAAGAAGAAATATAAAAAATATGAGACTTGGCAAAAAGAGTGGGGAGCAAAACCAGCGGATGCAGAAGATTATTTTTTTGTGAATTGGTTAATCAAAGGACAATTTGATGCAAGTATGACTAGACCATACCAACTACTTTTAAAAGATGTAGTTGATAACAATGGTACTATTTTAGGCTGGTATGACCCTTATTTTTCCAAAATTGAACCTGGTGATACATTTGGAAACAACGTATTTCATATAGGGGAAGAGGACTTTATGATCCAAGGGGATGAAGCACAACTAGAAACACCATATTTTATCACCCATGTATTAGTGAAATATCCAAGGAAAGATGCAATCAAAAATTCGCTATATAAAAATAAGGTGTTTGCAAAAGTTATTGATTTATATCCTAATGAAATGCCTACGCTCGATCAGGAAAAAAGTGCTGATGCAAGTTACAGTTATGTAGATTTTAACTTTAAATACCCTGAAGGGAACAGTTGGATTAATAAGGGATTTCATAATTATATATGTTGGGGCGGCAACGCACCGGGTTTCTTCAATTTAATGGAACAAGCTCATATAAATGATGAATTACCTGAATTACAGGGGCATTGGGCGAATGAAATGACAACGGATGGAGGTATTTATACCAAAGGCGATGGATTGCCTGACAATGTTTTGGATAGTTATGGGAAAAAGAGCTATAAAACCGAATTAGTAGATGATTTTGTTACATTAGAGGATGAGCGACTGCAAGAGAACGATTATGTATTTAGCGCTGTGCATGTGGTTATCAATGAGTTTGATATGACGGCGAATGAGGATATAGGAGGCTATCTATTTAATGAAAATACGGAATATGGGAATTGGGAACCTGCTGATCTATATGGTAGAAAAAGCTTTGATGGTGAATGGATAAAATTAGGAAAGTTTATATGTGTTGGCAATAAAATATTTAATTTTATAGATAACGATGGTAAAGTATTTGAAAACATTGATAGAAATAATACAGTAAAATTGCCAGCAGGGATTATTGCATTGAAATTAGAACACGAATCAAAATATTTTAAAAACAAATTGAATTTAGATATTCGCATTCAATTAAGAAAAACCGCCCATGTTGCTAGTCTGATTGAGGGAAAAGATTCGATTATGCTCTATAACATAAATTCGGGCAGAATATTTGATAGTAATGGGAAATGGGTAAACCAGAAAAATACCCTTACCATTGAAGGCTCTGAAAAAATAAAAGAACAGATGATAGAAAGAGATAAAGCAGAATATTGTATGGAAGGTGCGTTAGGAAATCATAGCAAAGCTTGGGTTCTTTTAGAAGGTTATCCAACAACCAGCAATATGCAGAAAGAAATAGTTAAAACGACAAATGATACAAAAAATCAACAATACGATATTGAGTATCAGAGCTATGCATATGAGGCAGCATATTCAAATTATGCCGATCCCTTTGATGAAGCATCAGATAATGGAACGCTCAAAGAACAAAAGTCAGGAACGTTTTATGATTTATTACCAAAAGGAATGTATGTAGATGTAGGAAAGATTAAAGTGACTACTGTATATCGACAGGGTGGTACTACTTTTTTACCAGATAAACCATGTGATTTTACGGTACAAATAAAAGAAAATTGGAAGAACTCCGGAAGAACCATGATGATCATTCAGGTAAGTATGAAACCAGGTGAAAAAAATAGTATAAAATATACAAATATTCAACCTAATGGCTGGGAATGGGAAAGTGGTTTTCTGTTACAATATCATGGGTATTATCCTTGGGAATCTTGTTTTGATTTTGGAAGAAATATAAGCAATAGTATTGCCTACAAATCTGGTAATGAAAGTATAACAAATGGCTATCCGGATATGCCGGATGCATCATTTTCTGATCAAAAATGGTTCATTGATATCGACGAAGATGGAAAAGCGGGGGAAAGTGCTCAGAAAGATACTTTGTATGCTTCTGTTTCGACGAGTCTTACAGGGGATACATTTTCAAAATTAGGGTTCTTTAAGTCTGTGAAAAACCAACAGGAATTGAAATATGCAGCTTCCACAGAAGTATTAACGGGCGATAGCTATAGTTATCGTTTACAGTATTCTTCACAAGATACAGCGAAAGCTAATAATTTAGTTTTATTTGATGTTTTGGAAAATAATGCTGGAGAAAGAGAACATTGGAAAGGAACTTTACAAAGTGTTGATGTGTCATCGGCGCTTCGTAAAGGTGTGGATGCTAAGGTTTTATATTCCATGAAAAAAGATATCATATTATCTCATGATGATGCCGGTTTAAAAGGGGATGCCAATATTGAAGATGAGACAATATGGAGTGCAGAAAAACCAGCGGATATGTCAAAAGTTACAGCAGTTGCTATTGATATGCGTAATACCGTAGAAGGAACGCCGTTTGTATTAGAATCACAGCAACAAGTCTCTGCGATTCTTCATATGAAGGCACCAATTGATATAATAAAGCAAGATATGGAAAAGAAGATATTGGCATACAATACCTCATGGGTAAATGCAAACACACAGGTTTCCAATGTTGAGTGGCAAGATTCTTTATTAGAAACAACGGAAACAACGGTGGCTATACGTGAACCTGAAATGGAAATCCATAAAACATCAACACCTGCCTCCGGAACTCAGGATCATCCGGCAAAGGTGAAAAAGCATGATGAAATCAACTATGATATCAGTGTAAAAAATGGGGAAACATCTTTCTTATTGAATGCTATTAAGGTGGAGGATATCCTGCCTTCAGGATTGGATATCCAATTGGATGCTATTGCGTGGTATTTGGGTAATGATTCCACAAAACAGCAACTTGTGAAAGATTCGCAATTTGTAGAGGTGATGCAAGATGCTAAAAACAAACAGAAGCTGATCTTTACAATTGAAGCGCTGCAGGCTGAGCAAGAGCTCCATTTTGTCATTCCTACCAAAGTAACTGATAATGGCGATGATACTCTATTTGTAAATACGGCGAAAATCATCGAGGTTCATCAGCATTCTTTTGAAAAAGAAAGCGAAACAACGTATCACGAATTGGATATTACAACAGCCGATTTCTTGTTTTATAAAATAGATGAAGAGGGAAATAAGTTGGCAAATGCGAAGTTTGCTGCATATGAGCTGAATTGTAAGAGTGATGCGCATGATCATGCAAAAGATATAGTAAAGCTTGATCAAGATGGCAACGTAGTATCGAATGATCCATGTTGGAAAAAACGTTCAATCGCTATATCGCAGGAAAGTGATGGCAGTGTCAAGTTAACCGGTTTAAATATAGAAAAACAGTATCGTCTTGTAGAATATATGGCACCAATCGGTTATGTACTACCAGCAGGGCAATGGATGTTGGCATACGATACACAACAAAAGGCTTTTCAAATTACAGGTAGTTTGGATAATCCTCCTGCTTTTGAAAGAAAAGAAGATGAATCTTTTGAACTCATGAATTATCGATTAAAAGAAATACCGATCACAGGAAGTATCGGCTATGATGAACACCTTTATCTGCTTGGATTAGGATGTATTTTCTATGGTAGTCTGCTGTTTTGGAGAAAAAAGAAAAAATTAAAGGAACGTGGAGGAGAATGAAAATGAAAAATAAATGGTTAAAGCGAGTCCTGACAACCATGGTTGCCATAGGGATGGTACTCATGACACAAACAAGCAATGTTTCTGCTGAAATCAGTGCAGACAGTAAGGTTCAAGTAACCATAACTGGTGTTGAAAATGGTACCGAATTGTCAATGTATAAGATCATTGATATACAGATAGAAAATGGTGCTCCCAAAGCGCCGGTATATACATGGGTGACTGGCGTCCAAAATTGGGTGAAAGACAATTATCCTAGTTATATAGGAGAGAACCATGAGGTGACAACAGAATTCAAGAATTTGCTTGAGGATGTGGAAAAAGCAAAAAGCTTTTATGAAAAAATGGCGGCAGAAATTCATCGCTCACCTTCAACGATCGCGATAACAGCAGCGAAAACGGCTACTGCCAGTGCGCCTTCTGTTACGTTAACGGATATTGGCTTGGGATATTATCTGATTTGCGCAAAACATGGTGTAGAACAGGTTTATACACCTACAGGTTTCAATATAGCACCAGTCGAAGAGGAAGGGACATGGAGTGTGAATGATCAAACGGTTACTATGAAATCTTCAACTCCGACAATTGTTAAAACGGTTATTGATCCAACGGATACGACGGTAGCTATTACAGATAGCGTCTGCTATCAGCTGACAGCTCAAATTCCGACATATCCAGAAGATGCCAGTGCTATCACTTTTGCAATCGGTGATAAATTATCAGAAGGATTGACTTTAAAGCCGGATACGATTGCCGTGAAGGAGGCTAGTGGAAAAGAAATAGCCGCAACCAATTACGACGTTAAGAAAGATCCTGGAAAAACGGCTAAGCTAACTGATTATACATTTGAAATAGTATTCAAAGAAGCTTATATAAAAGCGAATCCTATGTTAAACGTACAGGTTACTTATGATGCTGAGGTTAATGATAAAGCCTTAACGATGGACGCATTAAAGAATATTGCCTATATTGGATATAATCACGATCCTTATGATACACAATCTTATAAAGAAAAAACGACAGAAAAATTGGTATATACTTATGGGATTAAGGTATTGAAGGTCGGCGAAAGCGGAACTGATATTTTAAAGAATGCAGAATTTACGTTATCTAAAGATGGTACTTCATTGAAGTTTAAAAAAGCAACAGATGGTTCTTATGTTATCAATCCAAAGGGGGATACTGTTTTAACAGTAGGAACTGATGGGCATTTTACGATACAGGGTATAGATGAAGGAAGTTATGTCTTAAAAGAAACAAAGGTTCCGGATGGTGGCTATGTATTACCGAATGGAGATATAACGATAGCGTTAAAAGATAAAAATGGGAATGGAAGTTTAGAACAAGATGAGGTAACATTAACAACAAAAGGGACTTATGAATTAGAAGGAACCGTGGAACTAGAAACGAATAAAGTAGTAATGAAAGTAAAAAACAGCAAAGCAAAAGATATGCAACTGCCAATTACAGGGGGAGCTGGAACCGTATTGTTTAGCATAGTCGGAATTGTCTTTATGCTTGGTGGTGTCCTTGTGATTGTAAGAAATAGCAAGCGACATGCATAAGAAAAGAAAATGGTCGGCCTTCCTGGTACCTGTGCTATTTATAGCGATAGGTGCCGGGATTTTCCTTTATCCTCATATCAGTAACTGGTATATGGAAGAGCAGCAAAAAAAAGTGATTCATCAATATCAGACAAGCATAGCTCGTGAGAAACAAGAGGACATACAGAAGTTATGGAAAGCCGCTATTACATATAATGAAAATCTTTCCGGTGACCCGGTACATGACCCTTTTGTGAAAGGTAGCGGCTATGTGCTTCCAAAGGATTATGAAGAAGTTTTAAATGTCAATCATGACGGTGTGATGGGCCATTTAACTATCGGTAAAATCAATGTATCTTTACCTATCTATCATGGTTGTGGTGAAGAGGCCTTGAAAAAAGGGGCTGGACATTTGGAAGGAACCTCACTACCGATTGGAAGAAATAGCCAGCATGCAATTTTATGTGCTCATCGAGGTTTACCAAGTGCATTACTGTTTACTAAGTTGAATGAGTTGGAAAAAGGGGATTCCTTTCGCATAACGGTATTAGATAAAACTTTTTTCTATGAAGTAGATGAGATACGCGTAGTAAAACCCAAAGAAGTCGAAAAATTGCGCATCATAAAAGGTAAGGACTATGTAACTTTAATGACATGTACACCATATGGAATAAATACGCATCGCTTGTTAGTAAGAGGCAAACGCGTACAAGCCATCCATGAAGTGGATGTGACATCGCAAGAAAAAGAGAAAACGGAAAACCTATGGATAATAGGTGGAGGCATCATCATATTGCTTAGTTTGGTATGCGTTTTAAAATTGAGAAAGAAGGCAAAGCATGAACAAGGGACGTAACTATCTACTTGCCGCAATCATGGTAGTAGGAGGACTGCTTATTTGTCTGTATCCCAATATTCAAACACAGCTGCGTAAACATCAGATAGCTCAGGTCATTCAACAATTTGAAAATGACAGTGTTACAGATAGGGAAGAATGGTATCAAAAGATGGTTAGATATAATAAGCGATTATGTCAAGAAGGTCAAATAGGTGTGCAGGATGCATGGAAGAGTAAGACGAATCGTACAGATGAAACGGTAATTGGTATTATGCGAATACCAAAGATGCAGCTAAATCTTCCTATATATCATGGAGCAAGTGAAGAGCATTTACGGAAAGGGTTAGCATTACTTAACAATACAAGTATGCCCTTAGGCCAAGCTTCCGCAAACAGTGTGATTGCAGGGCATCGAGGCGGATATGAAGGGGAAGCGATGTTCAAAGATATTGAAAAATTAGTAAAGGGAGATCGTATTTATATAAGAAATCATTGGGAAACCTTGCAATATGTCGTTATGAAGACAGAAATCATCGAACCTAATGAAATCGAGAAAGTATGGATTCAGGAAGGCAAGGATATGATTACTTTGATTACCTGCCACCCATATCCGACCAATAAACAGCGCTATCTTGTTTATGCACAACGGGCTAGCAAGGATCATGAAGAAACAAAAACGCCTACTACAAAACAACCAGCAAGTACGGCATCACAAAAACGAATCGAGAAGGAACGCTTATGGAATCGCTTGGCTATCGGAATGGGTTTTGGTATCTGTATTTTCCTTGGTTTTTCTTTCTTGCATTACAAACGGAAGCATCGCTAAAAGATAGATACCATCTGCATAACCTGAATAATTTCAGGCGTTTGGTGTATGCATACATTGCGTCTTCATAATGCATTGAAAATAGTGCTTCATATATTTTCAGAAAATATTGTAATAAAAATGAAATTAAACCTATACTGTTGTTTCAAAAAATGGTAAAATAGTGGCTGTAAGGAAGGAGCAATGCATATGAAAATAGGAATTGTAGGATATGGCAACCTTGGAAAAGGTGTCGAATGTGCAGTTACAAACAGCAAGGATATGGAGCTTATCGGTGTTTTTACGCGTAGAGAGCCATCAACATTAAAGACATTGACCCAAGCACCAGTCTATTCCATGGATTGCATATATGAGAAAAAGGATGAAATTGATGTTTTAATCTTATGTGGAGGCAGTGCTAACGATTTGCCTAAACAAACCGCTGAACTGGCTAAACATTTTAATGTCATTGATAGTTTTGATACACATGCAAACATACCGGAACATTTTGCTATGGTGAATTCAGCAAGTATGGAAGGCAAGCATATCAGTATAATTTCTGTTGGCTGGGATCCGGGCTTATTTTCATTAAATCGTTTGTATGGACAGGCGATTTTGCCACATGGCCATGATTATACCTTCTGGGGGAAAGGGGTATCTCAGGGACATTCTGATGCGATACGACGCATAGAAGGTGTACAAGATGCCCGACAATATACGATTCCTGTAGAAGGAGCAATGGAAAAAGTACGCAATGGTGAGCATCCGGTGTTGAGCGCTCGTGAAAAACATACACGGGAATGTTTTGTCGTGGCCAAAGAAGGTGCAGATCTTGCGCGTATTGAAGAGGAAATCAAAACGATGCCCAATTACTTTGCGGATTATGATACGACCGTGCATTTTATCACACAGGAAGAATTGAATGCGCATCATAAAGGCATTCCACATGGCGGAGTTGTCTTACGCAGTGGTACCACAGGATTGCACGATGAGCATAAACATGTGATAGAGTATAAACTAACGTTAGATTCAAATCCAGAATTCACGTCAAGTGTGTTAACCGCATATGCCAGAGCAGCCTATCGTTTAGCCCAAGAGGGACAATACGGCTGTAAAACAGTATTTGATATTGCGCCAGCCTATTTGCATGAGGCAAGTGGTGAAGAATTACGAAAAAAGCTATTATGATCTTACACAGGATAGAAGAATTCTATCCTTTTCTTCTGCATGTGCTTTTAAAGTCATAAGAATTGGCATAGTAAATTAGTGTGTGTCTTTCAAGAAAGGCAGTATGAAGAAGATAAATTTTTATATTTCTGTGAAGATGTAAGCATTCCCATGAAAAAATTATATTTTCTATATTCATTCATGAAAAAATAAGGTAAAATATACACGTATTACAAAAAGAGAGAGTTTAATTGGAGGTAATTATGAGTGGTTTTTTTGGTGTAGCATCGAAAGAAGACTGTGTATTAGATGTATTTTTTGGCGTTGATTACCATTCCCATCTGGGAACAAGACGTGGTGGAATGGCGATTCACGGTGATAAAGGTTTTGGAAGAGCAATCCATAACATAGAGAATTCACCATTTCGTACAAAGTTTGAGAAAGATATTGAAGAATTCAGTGGGAATATCGGCATTGGCTGTATTTCTGATAACGAAGCGCAGCCATTATTGGTAAAATCACATTTAGGTTCCTTTGCGATTACCACGATCGGACGTATCAACAATGTCCAGGAGTTGCAAGATTTGTGTTTTGAAAAAGGGGTTACGCATTTCTTAGAAATGAGCACAGGAGAAGTGAATCCTACCGAACTTGTGGCATCTCTTATCAATCATAAAGATACGATCGTCGAAGGTCTGCGATATGTACAAGATGTTGTAAAAGGCAGTATGAGCATTCTGTTAATGACTTCAGAAGGTATTTATGCCGCTAGAGATCGTGTAGGAAGAACTCCGATTGTCATTGGTGAAAAAGAAACAGGTTTTTGTGCAACCTTTGAAAGTAGTGCCTTCCTTAACTTAGGGTATCATCATTATCGTGATTTAGGTCCCGGGGAAATCGTTTTTATCACGCCTCAGCGTATTGAAGTAAAACAGAAACCATTGGAAAAGATGAAAATTTGTAGTTTCTTATGGGTATATTATGGTTATCCTACCTCTACGTATGAAGGTGTCAATGTAGAGTGTATGCGTAATCGCTGTGGCGAACTGTTGGCAAATCGTGATGATGTAGAAGTTGACAGTGTAGCAGGTGTTCCTGATTCAGGGATTGCTCATGCCGTGGGCTATGCCAATGCATCAGGTGTACCATTTGCACGTCCATTCATTAAATATACGCCAACCTGGCCACGTTCCTTCATGCCGACCAGTCAGAAACAGCGCTCAATGATAGCGAAGATGAAACTGATTCCGGTACAAGAAAAAATCAAAGATAAACGTCTGCTTTTGATAGATGATTCCATTGTTCGAGGTACACAGTTAGGTGAAACGACTGAGTTCTTGTATGAAAGTGGCGCAAAAGAAGTTCATGTTAGACCTGCATGTCCACCGATTATCTTTGGCTGTAAATATCTCAACTTCTCACGTTCTAAATCCGAGATGGATCTGATTACCCGTCGGGTGATTCGCAAACTGGAGGGTGACGATGTTTCTGATGAGGTATTAGCAGAATATGCCAATCCAGACAGTGATCGTTATAAAAAGATGTGTAGCGAAATCTGTCAACGTTCTAATTTCACATCATTGCGCTATCATCGCATTGACGATATGGTAAAGGCAATCGGTTTGGATAAATGTCAGCTATGTACCTATTGTTTTGATGGTGTAGAAGATGATAATGGAAAAGATGGCGAAGGCAAAGAATAAAGTTAAGGGCTGTGCAGATGCATAGCCTTTCTTCATCTTCACATCAATGTGTACCCAAAAGGAGCATAATGTATAAACTTTGTTTTCGGTTTTTAAAGGAAATGATATAATAGCTTGGGAATCATAAAGCAGTTTTAGAAATGTGCAGATGACACAAAAAAATAGTTTAAAAACCGTACAACTAGATCGAGGGATACCATGCATAAAGAAGAGAAAAATGTCCTGTATGTGATCAATTCAGCATACCGATATTACAGAATATAGAACACTGCAAGATGTAGCAGATAATGGGAAAAGATGATGAGGAGGTATTTAGATGGACAAACAGGAAAAAGATAACAACATGCATATTTGTGCAGGTCTGTTGGCTCATGTGGATGCCGGAAAAACAACGCTTAGTGAGGCAATGTTATATCGCAGTGGAAGCATACGAAACTTAGGCCGCGTAGATCATCAAAATGCATTTCTTGATTATGATGAGCTAGAAAGAAATCGGGGTATTACCATATATGCGAAACAGGCAGCTTTGCATTGGAAACAGCTTCATATGAATTTTGTGGATACACCTGGACATGTCGATTTCAGTGCGGAAATGGAGAGGACTTTAGCAATTTTAGATTATGCTATTTTGATTATCAGTGGCAGTGATGGGGTACAGGCCCATACGGAAACGATATGGCAGCTATTAAAGGCCCATCAGATACCTACTTTTGTATTTGTGAATAAAATGGATATTTCTTATCATAGTAAAGAAGAACTATTAAAAGAAATGAATCAGAAGTTAGATAGCCGTTGTATTGATTTCATGCAAGAGGATGCTAGTTTGATGGAAGATGTGTCGATGTGTGATGACGCATTAATGGAAGCGTATCTGACACAGGGAGTTCTTGAAAAAGATGCGATAAAGACAGCGATTGCGCAAAGAAAGGTGTTTCCCTGTTATTTTGGATCGGCATTAAAATTGGATGGTATTGATGCCTTTTTAGATGGTTTAAAAACATGGATCAAGCCAAAACAATATGGCGATACGTTTGGAGCCCGCATTTATAAAATCAGTCATGATGAACAAGGAAATCGGCTTGCCCATGTAAAAGTAAGTGGTGGTGTCCTGAAAGCGAAAATGAAGATCAGTGATACAGAAAAAGTAGATCAATTACGGCGGTATAGTGGCAATCGCTTTGAGGTGATTCAGGAAGCATTGCCTGGTGAAATCTGTGTTATCAAAGGGATACGTCAGCTGCAGGCAGGAGATGGTTTGGGCTTTGAGGAACATCATACAGAAGTGGAAAGTGTAGCCGCAATGAATTATCGAATGGTTTTACCTGCGAATACGGATGCTTTTGCGACGATGCGTAAATTAATTCCCTTAATGGAAGAAGATCCACAGTTACATATTACTTATTCAGAGATGAAAAAAGAAATACGTGTACAGCTAATGGGTGAAGTGCAGATGGAAATACTGAAATACACGATTGCACAGCGTTTGGGTCTTTCAGTAACGTTTGATGAAGGCATGGTGAATTATAAGGAAACGATAGAACAGGAAGTTGAAGGAGTCGGTCATTATGAACCATTGCGTCATTACGCGGAAGTTCATTTACTATTGGAACCACTTGCACCAGGCAGTGGTATCCAAGTAGATAGTATTGCTCCATTAGATAAATTGGATCGGCACTGGCAGCGACTTATTTTAAATCATATACAAGAAAAAGAACATCTCGGAGTATTGAGTGGATCACGAATAACAGATATGAAAATCACTTTATTATGTGGAAAAGCACATCTGAAACATACGGAAGGCGGTGATTTTCGGCAGGCGACATATCGTGCGATACGTCAAGGACTAATGAAAGCAAAAAGCGTTCTTTTAGAACCATATTATCGCTTTCATGCTGAAGTGGCAGCGATGCATCTCAGCCGTCTCATCTATGATCTAGAGTCCATGAAGGCGCATTTTTCTATTTTGTCACAAGATGAGGATCTATGTATTTTAGAAGGGGAAGCTCCTGTTGCATGTATGCAATCTTACCAACTTGAATTGCGATCGTATACTGGCGGAAAAGGGAAATTAAGCTGTTTTCTGGATGGCTATCGTCCATGTCAACAGGCCGCTGATGTGATTTCACAAATTGGTTATGATGCACAACGTGATTTGGATAATCCATCCTCTTCCATATTCTGTATGCATGGCAGTGGCTATCAGGTATCATGGGATAAAGTAGAAGACTATATGCATTTACCATTACGTAGGCAATCTCCTTCTGAAACAAGTTTCAAACATGAAAATACAAAGGTTGATGAGAAAGAATTACAGCGTGTTTTTGAAAGTATTTATGGAAAGCCAAAGGATAAAAAACAACCGAAAAGGAAACCAGGGAAAGAAATACCTGCTACGGAAATCAAGACTCTGAAAATCTTACCAGAATGTCTATTGGTCGATGGTTATAATATTATTTATGACTGGGACGAATTGCGTGCTTTGGCAAAAGATCAGATGGATGCGGCAAGAGATCGCTTGATTGATAAATTGAATAATTATCAGGGATATCGCAAATGTGAGGTAATCCTTGTCTTTGATGCGTATCGCGTGAAGCAATCAGCACAGACAATCAGAAAGCACGGAAATATACATGTTGTGTATACGAAAACTTCACAGACAGCAGATAACTACATCGAGATGGCTACACATAAGTTGGCAAAGGAATATCGTGTCCGTGTCGCAACAAGTGATGGTTTGGAACAGCTAATTGTTATCGGTCAGGGAGCACAAAGAATTTCTGCCAGAGAATTTCAAAAAGAGGTCGAGGAACATCATCGAATTTCTTCACAAGAATATAAGCAACAACCCGTTTTCCGTCATCAAGCATTGACGGCTTTAAGGGAACAAAAAGATGTGAAAAAAGATAAGTAATGTATACCCTTACACATAATTTCTGGAAATATTTGTAAAAAAATTTCTATAAAAAATCAAAAAATTGAGGTTTATTCATCGAATTCCGGGTGTTTATATGCGCTGGAACAGGTGAAGGATGATATTTTCAGCACAAAGATGATGGGAGAAGGAATCGCTATCAAAACCGATGACGCTTACGTTTTTTCCCCAATATCAGGAACAATTGAGATGATTGCAGATACGAAGCATGCAGTCATTGTGAAAAATGAAAGTGTCAATATACTTGTTCATGTAGGTGTTGATACATGCATGTATAAAGGAGAGGGTCTACAGGTGCTGACGACAAAAAATGCAGAAGTAAAGGTCGGTGATCCTTTAATCAAGGTTGACAGACAATTCTTTAAAGAAAAAAACATAAATACAGATACCATTTTAATTTTCATGGATTGCGAAAGTGAGCGTATTCAGTTGTACAGTGAGAACTTAGTCACGCAGGGGAAGACAGCCATCGCCAGTATTTGCAATAAGAAGCAATAAAAATGGGTAATTATAAAATAAGTAAGGTTTTAAACAATAACGTTGTTATTGTATGTGATGAAAAGGATAGAGAGCTCATAGCTCTGGGTGGCGGTGTAGGCTTTGGAAAGAAACGCGGTGAATATATCTCAGATGAGGATATGGAAAAGAAATTCATTGCCGCGGACAGTGAAGATTTATATAAAAAACTTTTTAACACATTAACACGTGTATCTGTAGAATATGTTGATATTGTCGATTATACGGTAGAAATAGTAAAAAAGGATTTGGGTATTAAGCTGAATCCACAAATCTATGTACTGCTTATGGATCATCTTTCCTTTGCTGTTGAAAGAGCAAAAGAGCATTTAAATCTATCATGTCCTATGTTAGCAGAGATTAAGATTATCTATAAGAATGAATACAATGTTGCGAAAAAGGTATTGGATTACTGCGAGAAGAAATTGCATATTCGCTTACCTTCCAGTGAAGCAGGATTTATTGCCATGCACATTATGAACGCTACCAACTGTACATCTGACATCAATCAGACATTGGATGTCATGGTTATCGTCAATGGTGTTGTACGCATCATAAAAGAGTATTATCAAATCGAATTTGAAGAAAATAGTTTAGATTATTTACGCTTATTAACACATCTGAACTTCTTTGCGAAACGGATCGTGTTAAAGCAAATGGAAGAAAATGATCAGGAAGTTATTGAGTTACTCCAAGGGAAATATCTGGAGGCTCAAAAATGTGTGGATGAAATAGTCAAATATGTGAAAGAAAATTTCGGGTATACGATTTCGGAACAGGAACGTATCTATTTGGCTATCCATATTAACCGAAACGTGAAAAAGAAATAGGTACTGGGAGTGTTACTGAAAAGGCAGACCCGGTGATAAGTACGCACAGGAAAGAGTTGCGCTACTTTATCATCGGGTCTTGTTTTTTTGAAATAAAGATCCTTGGAATCAGAAGTGGCCACATGATGCAAGAAAAGAAAGGATGATTACAAACCAACACTAACAATGTTAAGTAACAAAACGCAACAACAATCTTATCAAATAAACTTGGAAAGGAGATTAACATTCAAATATTGAACGTTATAAAAGCATTATGAAAGAAAAAATATCAAGAACCATGCAAAGCTTTGCTCGTGGTATTTTACAGCCTGTATTTTTTGCGGCACTTATGGGAATTGTAGTGGCTATTTGTCAGATTTTGCAATTTGATTTTATGCCAGACATCGTAAGCACTTTCGCAAAACAAATATCTGGAGCAATGACATATATTATTGGAAACCTGAGCATTCTGTTTGCCATTGCCTTGGCAACACATTTCGCTAAAAGAAACAAAATGGAAGCAGCTATTCTTGTTGTATTAACGTATTTAACCTTTATGTCCTTAAACAATGCCATGTTGAATGTGACTGGAAAACTGTCAGATGCTGAAATGCTGATGGGGACAGGTCAGAAAATGGAGCTTGGCATGCAAATTACCGATATGGGTGTCTTCCTTGGAATCATTTTAGGTTGCCTAGTCGGTTATATGCATAATAAGTTTAGTTCAACTTCCTTTAAAGGGTTGCTAGAGCCATTTGGCGGTGCTAAATTTACCTATTTCTTATTAATTTTTGTAGCCTTTGCCTTTTCTCTAATTGCTGTTTATGTATGGCCGTTATTGTCCGGCGTGATCTATAGCATTACACAATTCTTAGGAGAATCCGGTGGTATCGGTGTATTCCTCTACGACTTCTTGAAACGTCTATTAATTCCGACCGGTTTGCATCATTTTATCTGGACACCATTATTCTATACTGAATTAGGTGGTGTTGCTGAAATCGCAGGACAGGTATATGCAGGAGCACAACCAATCGCTTTAGCAGAATTAGCAAATGCTAATAGTATTACTTCTTTACATGAATCCATGCGATTCTTCCAGACGAATATTTCCGTTATCTTTGGTTTCCCTGGAATTGCAATGGCTATCATTGCGACTGCGAAACCCGAAAATAAAGCAAAGATTAAGAAATTGGTGATTCCGGCATGTATTGCTTGCGTCATGGCTGGACTTGGGGAGCCGATGCTATTCCTCTTTATCTTCTGTGCGCCGTTATTATGGGTTGTCGATGCCGTTCTTACCGGGGTATTTGCGACGGTTGCTTATCTGATTGGTATACAAGTATACTGGCGTGGATTATTAGAAACCATCTTACAGAATTTCGTATTAGGAGCTGGATTGACCAAATGGCCTTTAGCATTAATTTTAGGTCCGATTGCGACGATTACCTGGTTCTTTGTCTTTAAGTTCCTCATTGTGAAATTCAATTTAAAGACACCTGGTCGTACCGATAATTTAGAAGATCTTAGTGATTCTCAATTGGCATTAAACACAGATGGTGAAGTGACTATTTCTGATAAAGATATGATTACCGGATTGATTATTGAAGGTTTGGGAGGCAAGGATAACATTCTTGCAGTAAGCAATTGTTTTACACGTTTACGTGTCGATGTGAAGGATGAAACTCTTGTAAATAAAGAGATGCTGAATAAAACAGGCAATAGTGGAATCGCCATGAATGGCAAATACATTCAAGTGATTTATGGACCTGCCGCAAGAGATCATCGCACAAGGGTTTGTGAAGCGTTAGGATTAGAAGATTAAGTCAAAGGAGGCAATATGAGTGATAAACAATTGTTGATGTCAGTATTGCAACATCAAAAAGGATTCGCAAGAGCGCCGTGGGTGCCCTTTGCAGGAGTACATGCAGGTTCGCTATGTGGCTATGATGCCAATGAAATCTTACATGATGCAGATAAGCTTGTTGAGGCATTGATGAGTGTTAACACATATTATCATCCGGATGGACAGCCTGTTATTTTCGATCTTCAATTAGAAGCAGAAGCTTTGGGTTGTGAACTGTACTGGGACGAGGGAGGAAAAGTACCTCCCACTGTCCGTACACATCCTTTTGAAAATGAAAAGAAGATACCATGTCGCTGCATGATACCAGAGGAAGAAGATGGACGGTTTCCGATTGTTCTTAAAGCTATGCGGAAAATGAAGGAACTTGTTTCTGAACATACGGCATTATATGGATTGATCTGCGGACCATTTACCTTGGCATCACATTTACGAGGACAAATGCTCTTTATGGATATGTATGATGATGCGGATTATGTTCATAAATTAATCGCTTTTTGTAAAGAGGTTTGTGCATCTGTTGCACAAATGTATCTGCAAAATGGTATGGATATTATCGGTTATGTCGATCCTTTATTATCGCAAATATCATCTGAGCATATCGAAATGTTTTTGCTAGATGCATATGCGGAGTTGTTTCAACATTTAAAAACGTGTCATGTTCCTTCCTGCTTGTTTGTCTGTGGGGATGCTACGGCGAATCTGGAAGTCTTATGTCGAATGAAACCAGATTGTCTCTCGGTTGATGAAAACGTGTGTATGAAGGATGCTTTGGCAGTATGCCGAAAATATGATGTGGTTTTAGGAGGAAATATCCAGCTTACGATTACTATGCTGCATGGTAGCTCACAGGACAATATGAAGGCGGTCATTGATATTATTGAGCAATGTGAAGGTACAGATGATTTGATTATATCACCGGGCTGTGATATGCCCTTTGATGTTCCGGTAGAGAATGGTATCGCTTGTTATCAGGCAGTCACTGATTATGAGAATGTTAAAACAGCTTTACAATATTATGATCCTGAACAGACATTCGATGATGTCGAAATAGAGCTTTTACACTATGATGATTTGCAACGGCCAATCGTCGAAGTATTTACATTAGATTCACGAACATGCGCAGCATGTACCTACACGATGAATATGGTTAAGGAAGCATATCATCGCCAAAGTGATGCTTTTGATTACATCGAATATATGTATGTAGATAAAGCAAGCATAGCGCGTTGTCGCAAAATGAATGTAGAGCATCTGCCCTGTATTTATGTAAATGGAAACTGTATATGGTCCTCACGGATACCTACAGTAGATGAATTTTTAAGTACCATTAAAAAAATAGGAGGTAAGTAAATGCCATTATATAAACAATTCCCTAATGCCGAATATCCGCCATTATCCAGGGAAGAAATTCGCAGTCTGATTAAGGGTGAAGGTGCCTTGCGCCCTGCTGTTATCATCCATGGTCATTGGATTCATGTTGATGAATTAAGTGAGTATAAACATAAACCAATCAATGATTTGCATGAACGTATGCCTTGTGATGCCGCTCCGTTTTATATGAAAAAACCGGCCATTTTTGGGAAAAAGGGGGAGTTTTGCTACTGTGATGTAGAAGGGGCAGATCCATCATTGAAAAGAAAGCCGGGAGAATCCGTTGCTGTTGATGAAGAAAATGCTTTGGATTGGGATGTAATTGAACAGATTTCCGAAAATTGTCCGGATGCCGAACATCCTGATTTATTTGAAACAGCGCCACAAGAAGATGGAAGATATCGCTTAATGTCGATTACGCCTTTCTTCATGTGGTATCAAGTAAAATTCCGAGGGTTACAAAATACGCTGTTGGATATGTATTTGGAACCTGAGCGTGTTCATAAACTGAATCAGAAACGCTTGAAATACATTTTACGGACGATGGAACGTGGGGTACAGGAAGCTAATATTGACGGGATTACGGTGTTAGATGATATCGGAATGCAGACAGGGCCGTTTATGTCCAAAGAATTATTTGATGAATTTTACTTACCTTACTATAAAAAAGTTTGTGAGCGTGCCCATGAATTAGGTATTGATGTTTGGTTCCATAGCTGTGGAGACATCCGTGAATTATTACCATCATTAGTAGAAGCCGGAATTGATGTATTGCATCCTGTTCAAAAATATTGCATGGATGAAAAAGAAATCGTGGAAACATATGGAGATGATTTGGCCTTTTGGTGTGGATTTGATTTGCAGCGTTTATTTCCATTTGGCAATGTCGAAGATATTCGTGCAGAAACACGATTCTTAGCAGATACCTTTTGGCAGCCGCATAAAGGTAAGATGATTTATACCATCAGTAACCGTATTGGGGATAATGTACCTTTGGAAAACTATTTGGCATTTGTGGAAGAAGCATATCGCTATGGATCACAGATTGAACAAAAGGGAAATGGACAGCATGCATCTCCCGCTTATGCAGATAAAGAAAAATGGTATGGGATAGAAGCAACTACCACATCAGATGAATAGGAGAGATAACGATGACAAGAGAAGAATTGTTAAAGGCAATTATTACAGAATTGCAAAAAGGAAAGATCAAGGATTTTAATGAGCATGTTCAAGAGGCATTGCGTGAACAAATCCCGGCCACCGTATTATTAAATGACGCCTTTTTAGTAGCTATGCAAAATGTTGCTGATAAATGGTCACAGGGCAAAGCGTTTATTCCCGAAGTGTTAATTGCTGCCAGATGCTTAAATTCAGGATTGGATTTAATTGGCCCTGAATTATTGAAGCATAACGTTGAGACGAAAGGAATCATTGTATTAGGTACTGTTAAGACGGATTTACATGATATTGGTAAAAATCTTGTAGGATTGATGTTGAAATCAAAAGGTTTTGAAGTGATTGATCTGGGGGTAGATGTTGCGCCAGAAAAATTTGTTGAAGCGGTAAAGACCTATCAGCCCGATTATGTATGCATGTCGGCTTTGCTGACGACCTCAATGCCATCCATGAAACAAACGGTGGAAGCATTAATTGCTGCCGGATTACGCGATAGCGTTAAGATTTGTGTAGGGGGAGCACCGGTCACCTTGGCATATTGCCAACAAATTGGTGCCGATATTTATGAACCCGATGCGATAACCTTAGCGCAGCGATTGCTTGACTTATCATCATAAGATAAAGAAAGATAGTATGATGAAACTAAGCTTTAAAAAAGCGGAACCGTTTTGGTCAACGTTGTCAGAAAATTCTTGTCTGTCTGCGGCATGTGCTGGAAATCAGACATGCGGGAAATGCCGTATTACGCTTGTACAAGGAACGATGCCAATAACGGATACGGAAAAAAGGCTGTTAAGCAAAGAGGAAATTAAGGCCGGAATACGTTTGGCGTGCTGTCATGAAAAAGCTGAAGAAGATATAGCAATTTCAATTAATCAAGAAACCGGATTTCGCATTCTGGGTTCTTTGCAAAAACAAGTATTTGCGAATAAAACACAAAAGGGCATCGGCATTGCGATTGATTTAGGAACTACTACCGTGGTAATGGCATATATCGATCGCAAAACCGGGGAGGTTTTATGGGAAGATGCCTTTGTAAATCCACAGCGTAGTTTCGGCGCTGATGTCATAACGAGAATTCAATATTGTAATGAACATGGGGTAGAATCATTACAAAGTATTCTCTTGCAGCGGATGAAAAAGAGCATTCAAACATTTCAAAGCTGCTTTCAAAAAGAAATATCTTGCATGTATGTTTGCGGGAATCCTGCCATGGCGCATATCTTTCAAGGCGTTGATCCCAGAAAAATCAGTGAATATCCATATACTTGTCCTATTACAGAAACACAGATCCTTACGGATAATTGGTTTCAATTACCTATGACGGTACCTATCACGATCTTACCCCATTTTTCAGCCTTTGTCGGAGGCGATATTTTAGCCGGTATTATTTCCTTAAGTACGCGTATGAAGGAGCATACGATGCTGCTTGATTTGGGGACGAATGGTGAATTGGTCTTATGTCATCACGGGAAGATGTATGTGACGTCAACGGCTGCCGGACCTGCCTTTGAAGGTGGGAATATGAAACATGGAATGGCAGCAACCGATGGTGCGATTTATCAAATTCGTTACGAAAACGGTTGGTGCTTTAACACAATTGGAAATACGAAACCAATCGGCATTTGCGGTAGTGGCTATATGGAAGGAATTGCTGAATTATTAAGAATGAAGGATATGGATGAAACCGGTTATTTAAAACAAACATGTCAATTATCTGCAAATGTTTCCATTGTACAAGAAGATATTCGCAATTTTCAATTGGCTAAGTCGGCCATTCGTACCGGTATCGAAAGCTTATTAGCCACATGTCAATTAACAGCATCGGATATTCAACATGTTTATATCGCAGGTGGTTTTGGAAAAGCATTAAAGATACAGACATTGATTACTCTGGGTATCTTACCGGCAGCATTTCTTGGACGTTGCTCCATAATTGGTAACAGTGCTTTGCAAGGAACTATTCAAATCATGCAAACAAATGCGCTGTCAAAAGCAGAAACTTTACAGAAAGAAGGTGTCTGTGTGGAATTGGCACAACAAGAAGGCTTCATGGATACCTATATGGAGCATATGTGGTTCTTATGAAACAAATCATAGCATGTGAAATTTTTCGTCCTTTTTTTGATAAGATCAAGCAGCAACTGCCATATGCCTATACGATAACTTATGTAACCATCGCATCACATAATCATCCTTCACTGCTTCACGATAAACTACAGAGTCTTTGTGATGAAGCATACGATGCAGATGAAATTATTTTGTTGTATGGCATTTGTGGAAATGCAATTGAAGGCCTTTGTGCCAGAACCTGTGATATGTATGTTCCAAGGGTACATGACTGTTTTGCGCTCTTATGTGATGATAACTGTGCTGAGGATTTACAGGTTAAAAATGCATGTTGGAGATGCTTATCAAATATGGATGGCAATGATCAAAATAAGGAATATGCATCTTATATTGAAAGCTATGGAAAAGAAATGGCAGATTATGTAATGCATATGCTGTATCATGAGCAAACGTTATTGTACGTCACGTTTCATACTCAAAAAGACAATGAGAATATAGCGAACTTAAAGGAAACTCATAAAGTTGAAGTAATAGAGGGAACATTGGATAAGCTGAAAAATATATTATTACCAAAAGATGGGCAAGGACTTCTCCATGTGCGAAAGGGAAATAAGATATGTTGTCTTTATGATATGGTAGAGGTCATGAAGGAAAAAAGCATATGAAAATTATTTGTGTCCATGGCTTTTTAGGAAGCGGGAAGACTACCTTGATTAAACGATTGATTACCCTTTTAAAAGGGCAGCGAATCGGACTTTGTATCAATGAGTTTGGTAGTGTGAACATTGATCAAGAAGAATTTAAAGGGATGTCGATTCCTATGACAGAGATTCATCATGGTTCTATCTATTGTACTTGTCGTCAATATGATTTTCTAGATAAGTTGCAACAGATGTTGTCTTTTGATTTGTCCTATATTGTAATTGAAACGAGCGGTTTCAGTGATCCAAGTACGCAAAAATCAACGTTTGCTTATTTAAGGAAACAGGGATATATATTCTCAATATGCAATATTACTGTTGTAGATGCAGTGACGTTTGAAAAATGGAGTCGGGTAGTGCCTTTATTACATCGTCAACTTCAACAGTCGGATTATATTATAATAAATAAAATATCTTTCGTGACTAAGCAAAAAAAGCAAACATTACATATACATTTAGAGAGTATCTATCAGACACCAATAATAGAAACGGATTATTGTCAAATTCCTTTACAAATCTTGACCGATCATTATACAAATAAAGCAAATGAAGAAATAATTCATCAGAAATATATGGATTTATCTTCTACAGTGTGCCTAATTGCTAAAGATATGTCTTTAAGTAAATTACTTAAATATTTGGAAATATTACAAGATAAAATTTTTCGAGCAAAAGGTTATTTACATTTAGCTGAGGGTGCTTTCTATATAGAACTTGCAGGGGATCAATTATCTTGGAAAAGCATAGATGGAAAGAAAGATAATCTGCTTGTCATTTTGTATTCTGCACGTTTCACATCAAGTTCTGAAATAGCTTCAACATTACATTCAAAGATATGGGAGGTGCGTGAGAATGATTCGGCAAATACTGAAAAAAGCAACAAACAATGAGGTTTTGAATGAAAAAGAAGCGTTGGAACTTTTATCCATAACGAATTTATCTACATTACATTCAAAGATATGGGAGGTGCGTGAGAATGATTCGACAAATACTGAAAAAAGCAACAAACAATGAGGTTTTGAATGAAAAAGAAGCGTTGGAACTTTTATCCATAACGAATTTATCT